>NZ_JARAYQ010000165.1:0-19360 GCF_033794505.1 Streptomyces sp. MB09-01
GGTGGTCCTGGAGCCGCCCGCCCCGGGCCCGGCCCCGGACCCGGCCCGCGCCCCGGCGCCCGTACCGGATCCCGCACCCGATCCCTTCACCTCCACCGGGTCGCACCGCCGCGTGCCCGGGCCGCGAAAACCGGTCGACCCCGTCGCGGAGCCGCCCGGCTCCGGCCGCGGCCACAAGGTCCGCACGTACACCGGGATGGCGGCCGCGGCCGTCACCACCGTCCTCGCCGTCGTCGTCGCGGGCCAGGTGCTCGCGGACGGCGACTCGGTCAAGACCGGCGCGGCGGCCACTCCCGACGAAGGCCGGTCCGACACGGCCGCCTCCCGCTCGGACGGCCGCCCCACCCCGAACGGCCCCGTGCCCGCGCCCGCGGCGCCCTCCGTCGGGCCCGCGCCGGAGCTGACGTACGAGCAGCAGATGGCGCAGCAGCTGCCGATCGACGCGAAGCTCACCGGCCCCGGGACCTTCGACACCGTGCCCGGCGTGGCCAAGGCCCCCGGCAAGGGCAAGCTCGTGCGCTACCGCGTCGACGTCGAGCAGGGCCTGGGCCTGGACCCGCAGCTCTTCGCCGAGGCGGTGCAGCGCACCCTCAACGACCCGCGCAGCTGGGCCCACGGGGGCGCGATGACCTTCGAGCGGGTGCCGGGCGGCGAGGCCGATTTCGTGATCACGCTGGCCAGCCCCGGGACCACCGGGGTGTGGTGCGCCAAGTCCGACCTCGACACCACCGTCGACAACGTCTCCTGCGACTCCGCGTCGACCTCCCGGGTCATGATCAACGCGTTCCGCTGGGCGCAGGGCTCCGCGACCTACGGCCCGGACCAGATGTTCGCCTACCGCCAGATGCTCATCAACCACGAGGTCGGACACCGGCTCGGACACGGGCACGTGAACTGCCAGACCCCGGGTGCGCTCGCGCCGATCATGCAGCAGCAGACGAAGTCCCTCGACATCGGCGGAATCCAGTGCAAGGCCAACCCGTGGGTGCACCCCGGTAGTTGAAGCCACGGACCGCCGCCGCGGCAGGAATCCGCGTTGACAATCCGTCCGATCATCGGCGATGGTTCTCCGCATGTCGCAGCACCACACCATGACCGCGAGCGCCGCCATTGAGCTGGCGCTGCTTGGTGTGACCGCGCACAGCGTGGCCGACATCTTCTGTCGCTGACGCCTGCCTGAAGCGCCGCGACCCTCTTTCCCCATTCGCCGCGCCCGGGTGTACGCATGCCCGCAGGCGCGGCTCCTTCGTCATCGGTGACCCCTTTTCCGGCGCCGATCGCTGCCCCTGGCGTGGCCTTTTCCCCTTTCTTCCTTCACGCCGAGAGGTCCTTCTCCGATGTTGCGTCAGTCCCACATATCGCGCCGCGTGGCCGCGGTCGCCGTCAGCCTCGTACTGGCCGGGGGCGCCGCCGCCTGCGGGCCCAAGGACGGCGCGGACAAGGCCGGTTCGGGCGACAAGCCGGGCGCCGCCGGGGGTGCGCCGCAGAAGGGCGGCACCCTGACCGTCCTCAACTCCGAGCCGCAGAGCGACTTCGACCCGGCCCGGCTCTACACCTCGGGCGGCGGAAACGTTCCCTCGCTGGTCTTCCGCACGCTGACCACCCGCAACCGCGAAGCCGGGGCGGCCGGGACCAAGGTCGTGCCCGACCTGGCCACCGACACAGGCAGGCCCAACGCCGACGCCACGGAGTGGACGTACACGCTCAAGGACGGGCTGAAGTACGAGGACGGCACCCCGATCACCACCGCCGACATCAAGTACGGCATCGAGCGGTCCTTCGCCGGTGAGCTGTCGGGCGGCGCCCCGTACCTGCGGGACTGGCTGGTCGGCGGCGAGACGTACGAGGGCCCCTACAAGGACGGCGGCAAGGGCCTCGACTCGATCGTCGTGCCCGACGCGAAGACGATCGTCTTCAAACTGCGCAAGCCCGAGGGCGAGTTCCCCTTCGTCGCCACCCAGACGCAGTTCGCGCCCGTCCCCAGGGCCAAGGACACCGGGGTCAAGTACGAGGAGCACCCCGTCTCCTCCGGCCCGTACAAGGTCGTCAAGAACGACAACGACGGCGAGCACCTCACCCTGGAGCGCAACGAGCACTGGGACGAGAAGACCGACGAGGAGCGCAAGGCCTACCCGGACAAGATCGACGTCCGCTCCGGGCTGGACTCCGCCGTCATCAACCAGCGCCTGTCCACCAGCTCCGGAGCCGACGCGGCGGCCATCACCACCGACACCAACCTCGGGCCCGCCGAGCTCGCCCAGATCGGCAGCAACAAGGAGCTGGAGGGCCGCATCGGCACCGGCCACTTCGGCTACGTCAACTACCTGGCCTTCAACCCCAAGGTGGCCCCCTTCGACAACCCGAAGGTGCGCCAGGCCGTCTCCCACGCGATCAACCGCACCAGCGTGGTCAACGCGGCGGGCGGCTCCGCGCTCGCCGAGCCCGCCACCACCTTCCTGCCCGAGCGCGAGGCCTTCGGCTTCACGCCCTACGACCACTTCCCGGCGGGCAAGACGGGCGACCCGGCCAAGGCCGGGGAACTGCTCAAGGAGGCCGGCTTCCCCGACGGCGTCACCGTCACCCTGACCCACTCCACCGCACAGAACCGCCAGACCAGCCCCGAGGTCGCCACCGCCGTTCAGCAGGCGCTCGCCGCCGCCGGGATCACGGTCAAGCTGGAGGGCCTGGAGAACAACGCCTTCAACGAGAAGCGCTGGGACGCCAAGAACACCCCCGGCTTCTTCCTCTCCCGCTGGGGCGCCGACTGGCCGTCCGGCGGCCCCTTCCTCGCCCCGATCTTCGACGGCCGGCAGATCGTGGCCAACGGCTCCAACTACAACCACGCACAGCTGAACGACCCGGCCGTGAACGCCGAGATCGACGAGATCGCCAAGCTGACCGACCTCGCGGCCGCCGGCAAGCGCTGGGGCGCCCTCGACAAGAAGATCGGCGAGCAGGCCCTCGCCGTGCCGCTCTTCCACCCGGTCTACAAGCGGCTCGTCGGCAAGGACGTCAAGAACGTCGTGATCAGCGACTGGACGGGCGTCCTCGACATCTCGCAGGTCTCCGTCAAGTGACCCTCACCGCCGAACCGTCGGTGCCCGCGCCCGGGATCGTCACCCCGGGCGCGGGCACCGCGCGCCAGGTCGGGCGGCGCCTGCGCCGCCGCCCCGCGGCCCTCGCGGCGGCCGGTGTCCTGGCCCTGCTCGCCCTGCTCGCCCTCACCGCGCCCCTGCTCGCCCAGCTCACCGGCCAGGACCCGAACGCCTACCACGACGACCTGGTCGACTCCGCGCGCGGCGGCGTCCCGTACGGCTCCTTCGGCGGGATCTCCGCCGACCACTGGCTCGGCGTCGAACCGGGCACCGGCCGCGACCTGTTCACCCGGCTCGCCCACGGCGCCCGGATCTCCCTGCTCGTCGCCCTCGGCGCCACCGCCGTACAGACCGCCGTCGGAGTGGCCGCCGGACTCGCCGCCGCCCTCGGCAACCGCTTCGCGGGACAGGTCATCGGCCGGTTCACCGACGTGATGATCGCCCTGCCCATGCTGGTGCTCGGCATCGCCCTCACCGCCGTCGTCCCGCCCGACTTCCCGCGGCCGCTGCTGCTGATCCTGATCATCGGACTGCTCGACTGGGGCGGCGTCGCCCGGATGGTGCGCGCCCAGACCCTCGCCCTGCGCGACCTGGACTTCGTGGACGCCGCCCGTCTTTCCGGCAACGGCACCCTGCGGATCGCCCGCCGGGAACTGCTGCCCTCGCTGGCCGCCCCCGTCATCACCCTCGCCGCGATCAAGGTCCCCGCCGCCATGGTGGCCGAGGCCTCGCTGTCCTTCCTCGGGGTCGGCGTGAAACCGCCCACCCCCTCCTGGGGACAGATGCTGTCCAGCGCCCAGACCTGGTTCCGCGCCGACCCCACCTACGTCCTGCTCCCCGCCGGGCTGCTCTTCGTCACCGTGCTCGCCTTCACCGTGCTGGGCGACGCCGTCCGCACGGCCCTCGACCCGCGCGAAGGCTCGCGCCTGCGGGTCGGCACCAGAAAGGAGCGCAAGCAGTGACCCGCTTCGTGCTCAAACGGACCGGCGGCGCACTGCTCGTGCTGCTCACGCTGTCCGTCCTCATCTACGCCCTCTTCTACCTCGCCCCCGGAGACCCCGCCCGGCTCGCCTGCGGGGAGCGCTGCAACCCGGCGCAGATCGCCCAAGTACGCGAACAGCTCGGGCTGAACGAGTCGGCGGTCACCCAGTACCTGCACTTCCTCCAGGGGCTGCTGGCGGGCCGGGACCACTCCGGCGGCGCCGGGCTCGTCCTGCACTGCGACGCGCCCTGCCTGGGATTCTCGTACCAGAACGACCAGCAGGTCACCGAGCTGATCCTGGAGCGGCTGCCCGCCACCCTCTCGCTCGCGCTGGGCGCGCTGGTGATCTGGCTGGTGGTCGGCGTCGGCACCGGGCTGCTGTCCGCGCTGCGCCGCGGCGGCATCACCGAACGGGTGCTGACCGTCCTCACGCTCGCGGGTACCGGCACCCCCGTCTTCATCCTGGGACTGCTGCTGCTCATGAGCGTCTGCGCCTACCTGCAGTGGCTGCCCTTCCCGACCTACGTGCCGCTGACCGAGGACCCCGAGCAGTGGGCCTGGAACCTGCTCCTGCCGTGGGTGACGCTCGGCCTCTTCGAGAGCGCCAAATACGCCCGTCTCACGCGCAGTTCGACCCTGGAGACGCTCGCCGAGGACCACATCCGCACCTTCCGCGCCTACGGGGTGGGGGAGCGGGCCCTCGTCACCCGGCACGCGGTGCGCGGCGCCGTGGCCCCCGTGATCGCACTCAGCGCCGTGGACTTCGGCACGATGATCGGCGGCGCCGTGCTGACCGAGTCGCTGTTCGGGATCCCCGGCCTCGGCAAGACCCTCATCGACGGGGTACGGGTCGTGGACCTGCCCGTCGTGGTCGGCGTCGTCCTGGCCATCGGCACGGCCGTGGTCCTCGCGGGCGCGATCGCCGACCTGCTCTACGCCGCCGCGGACCGAAGGGTGACCCTCGCATGACGCAACCACTGGTGGACGTCGACGGCCTCGTGGTCGACTTCGCGGTCGGCGGTGCGGGGGAGTACGTACGTGCCGTGGACGGGCTCTCCTTCACCCTGGACGCGGGACGCGCCCTGGGCATCGTGGGCGAATCCGGCAGCGGCAAGTCCACCGTGGCCGCAGCCCTGCTGGGACTGCACCGGGGCACGGGCGCACGGCTGGCCGGGACCGTCCGGGTGGGCGGCACCGACGTGGCCGCGGCCCCGGCGGCCGAACTGCGCCGCCTGCGCGGCGGAACCGCCGCCATGGTCTTCCAGGACCCGCTGAGCTCCCTCGACCCGTACTACGCCATCGGCGACCAGATCGCCGAGGTGTACCGGGTCCACGCGGACGTCTCCCGGCGGGCCGCCCGTGCGCGGGCCGTCGAGGTGCTGGACCGGGTGGGCATCCCGGACGCGGTACGCCGCTCCCGCGCGCGGCCGCACGAGTTCAGCGGCGGCATGCGGCAGCGGGTCCTCATCGCGATGGCGCTGGCCTGCGAGCCGCGGCTGCTGATCGCCGACGAGCCGACCACCGCGCTGGACGTCACCGTCCAGGCGCAGATCCTGGACCTGCTGCACGGGCTGCGGGAGGAGCGCGGGCTCGGGCTGCTGCTGGTCACCCACGACGTGGGGGTGGCGGCGGAGAGCGTGGACGAGCTGCTGGTCATGCGGGGCGGCCACGCCGTTGAGCGGGGGGAGGTGGGGTCGGTCCTCTCGGCGCCGGCCGACCCGTACACCCAGGCTCTGCTGGCGGCGGTGCCGAGGCTGGACGGGCCGCGGGCCTCCCGGGCCCTGCCCGCACCCGCGCCTCGAGCGCCGACGGGGCCGGATGGTGCGGCGGGGCTGGAGGATGCCGCGGAACCCGTCGTCGAAGTGTTCGGGGTGCGGCGGGAGTTCGGGCGGGGGAAGCGGCGGGTCGTGGCCGTCGGCGGGGTTTCGCTCGCCGTGCGGGCCGGGGAGACTCTCGGGATCGTGGGGGAGAGCGGCAGCGGCAAGAGCACGCTCGGGCGGATGCTCGTCGGGCTGCTGGAGCCCACCTCCGGGCAGGTCCGCCGGGACGGCGCGGAGGCCGGCGGGATCGCGGCCGGCGTGCAGATGGTGTTCCAGGACCCGGTGTCCTCCCTCAATCCGCGCCGCTCCGTCGGCGAGTCCATCGCCGACCCGCTGCGCGCGGCCGGGGAGCGGGACGAGGCGGCCGTGCGGGCACGGGTCGGGGAGCTGCTGCTGCGCGTCGGGCTGGAGCCCGGGCACTACGACCGCTACCCGCACGAGTTCAGCGGCGGCCAGCGCCAGCGCGTCGGCATCGCCCGGGCCCTGGCGCCCCGCCCCCGGCTGATCGTCTGCGACGAGCCGGTCTCGGCCCTCGACGTGACCACGCAGGCCCAGGTCACCGCGCTGCTGGCGGAACTCCAGCGGGAGCTCGGCATCGCCCTGGTCTTCATCGCGCACGACCTGGCGGTGGTCCGGCAGGTCAGCGACCGGGTGGCCGTCATGCGGGCCGGCGAGGTCGTGGAGGAGGGGCCGGTGGACGAGGTCTACGACCGCCCGGCCCACGCCTACACCCGCCAGCTGCTGGCCGCCGTCCCGGCACTGGATCCGGTACTGGCCGCCGAGCGCCGCACCTCGCGGCAGGAGGCCTTCGCCTAGGCCGTACTTCTAGCGTGCTCGAACGCGAACCGTACGGGAAAGTTACGACTCTTCACCCCTTCCGGTGGCGCGACGGACAACCGTCCGTCGCGCCTTCGGCATATCCGCTTGAGTTCTCCCGCGGCGGGTCGCCTGACCGACGGCGACCGCCTGAACGGGAGATCGGGGGTGCCACTCGTGCGGATCGGACTGGTCACGGAAGGTGGTTATCCGTATGCGACGGGAGAGGCGAGGCTGTGGTGCGACCGGCTCGTGCGCGGGCTCCCGCAGCACGAGTTCGAGCTCTACGCACTGAGCCGCAGCGCCGAGCAGGAACGCGCGCGGGTCCCGCTGCCGGAGCACGTCACCCGCGTCCGGACGGCCCCCCTGTGGGCCCCCGCCGACGACGGACGGAGCTACTCCCGGCGCGAGCGCCGACGGTTCGGCGACTGCTTCCGGGAGCTGGTCCAGGGGATCTGCGCCGGCGCGCCCGACCCCTTCGCCTCCGGGCTGTACGGCCTCGCCGAACTCGCCCGCGAACAGGGCGGGCTGTACGCGGCACTGCGCTCCGAGTCGGCGGTGCGGGCCCTGGAGTCCGCCTGCCGGGCGCCGGGCGCGAGCGGCACCGTACGGGCGGCGCAGGTGACCGACCTGCTGGAGTTCGTGGACGAACTGGAGCGGATGCTGCGGCCGTTGTCCCTCGACTGGTACGAGGACCCGGGCGGTCTCGGCGCGGCCGACATCTGCCATGCGGCGGCGGGCGGGGTGGCGGCCCTCCCGGGGCTGCTGGCCAAACGCTTCTGCGGGGTCCCGCTGCTGGTGACCGAGTACGGGGTCCAGCTCCGGGCCCACTACCTCGCCCAGCTCGACGCACGGCGCGAGCCGGCCGACCGCCCCGCCGTACGGGCCCTGCTCGCGGCCTTCCACCTCCGGCTGGCCGGCGAGATCTACGCCCGGGCCGACTTCCTGACCCCCGGGAACGCGCACGCCCGGCGCTGGCAGGAGAAGTGCGGAGCCACCCGGGAACGGCTGCGCACCGTCTACCCGGGGATGGAGGCGGACCGATTCGCCACCGTCGGCGAAGCCGTGGACTGCGGGGACCCCGACACGCTCGTGTGGGTCGGCCGGATAGAGCCCGCCAAGGACCTCATCGCCCTGCTGCACGCCTTCGCCGAGGTGCGCAGGGCCGCTCCCCACACCCGGCTGCGGATCTTTGCCACGGCCGCGGCACCCGGCTACCTCGCCGACTGCCGCTCCCTCGCCGCGCAGCTCTTCCCCGACGAGGCCGCGGACGCGGTGACGGCCGGGGAGAACCCCGTCACCTTCGAGGAGATCGGCGGACCTGACGCGCCCTCCTCGGCCGCGGCGTACGGCGCCGGGCGCGTCGTCGTGCTGTCCTCCGTCATCGAGGGCTTCCCGGTCACCCTGGCCGAGGCGATGTTCTGCGGCCGGGCCACCGTCTCCACCGACGTGGGCGCGGTGTTCGAGGTCATCGGCGGCACCGGGCTCGTCGTCCCGCCGCGCAACCCCCGGGCGCTCGCCGACGCCTGCCTGTCGCTGCTGCGCGATCCCGAGCGGGCGCAGCGGCTGGGCGCGGCCGCCCGGGCGCGGGCCCTGGAGCTCTTCACGGTCGAGCAGAACGTGGCCGCCTTCCAGGAGATCTACCTGCGGCTGCTGGCCAAGGGCTCCGCCCGGCCGGCCGGGGAGGTCCCCTTCGCCCGGCCCCCGGAGGCGCGCGTCCCGGGCCACTGGACCAGCCCGACCTGGGCCGGGCCCCTCCCGGACCCGAGCTCGGAGGCCGCCGTATGACCACCGTCGACCCGCAGACCGCCCCCCCGGCACATCCCGCTCCGCTGACGCCCCCCGAGCCCTGGCCCCTCGCAGCCCTGCCGGCGGTTGAGGCGCGGGGGTCTGGGGGCAGCGCCCCCGGCAACGGCGCCGCACCAGAGGACGTCGTCACACCTGCGCCGCTGCCAGGGCTCCGTCCCGGACCCCGCGCCTCAAACACCGGCGAGGCTGGATTCGCCCCCGGCGAGGCTGGAAGTGTCGAGGCTGAAGGTGCGGGTCCGCGCACCGCCGGCGGAAGTGGCGGGGCGGCCGCGAAGGCCGTGCGGCGGCGGGGCGGCGGGGATCCCGTCAAGGCGTTGCTGCACCGGCACCGGGAGCTGTGCGAGCGGGCCGTGGACCCACTGGAGATCGCCGCCGGGCTGGAAGCCCACGGCATCACCGACCGCACCGCCGCACGCTTCCGCCACCGCGACGTCTTCTCGCTCGCCGAGGAGCTGTACGCCCGGTGCCCGCGTGGGGAGCACCCCGGCGCCCAGCCCGGCCGGGCCCCCGCAAGGGCCTCCGCAGGGGCCCCCGCCGTCCGGGGCTTCGGCTACGCGCTCCTGCCCGGGGCCCTCGCGTTCGGCGCGGCCGCCGCCGGGCAGGCGTGGGCCGGGCACGTCGCCGTGGCCGCCGCCGTCGCCGCTCTGGTGTGGCCGGGGCGGACCGCCGGGGGCCGGTTCCCCTACGCCGCGCACCTGCTGGCCGCGGCCCTGGTGGGCTGGGCCGCGCACCGGCACGGCGCCGCCCTCGCCGTCGCCCTCGCGCTGGCCGTCGCCCCCGGGCACCTGCTCGCCGCCGCGTTCGCCGCGGGGGCCCGGGCCCGGCTCGGCGGGAGCCGCGCCCTGGACGACTTCGCGGACCGGGCCCGTCCCCTGCTCGTCGCGGCCGTCGCCGTGTTCACCGGGGCCGCCGCGGGGGCGGCCGCGCTCGCCGGCACCCCGCTCCTGGTGGCGGTGCCGCTCGCCCTGCTGCTGTTCCTGACCCGGCTCCTGCTCCGGCACGGCGCCCACCGCGGTCCCGTCGGAGCCGCCCTCGCCCTCGCCCTGATCCCGGTGCCGCCGGCGGCGCTCGCCGCCGCGGCCGGCCTCCTCCTACACGCCGTCCTCGCCCTGTCCCGTGCATCCGCGCATGCGCGGCCCTGACGGCGCAGGGACGACCACCGACCTTCGGAGCCGACGCCGAGGCGCTTTACCCGTACCCCGCCCCATCCATCCATCCATCCGCCCGCAAGGAGAAACAGACATGACCGGCCAGCCAACCAACCAAGGGGTCTCGCGATGAGGGTGCTGCTGATCGGAGCCAACGGATACCTCGGGCGCTACGTCGCCGACCGGCTGCTCGCCGACCCCGCCGTCCAGCTCACCGCGCTCGGCCGCGGCGACGACGCCGACGTCCGCTTCGACCTGGCCACCGGCAGCCCCGGCGCGCTCACCCGCTTCCTGGACGCCGTCCACCCCGGCGTCGTCATCAACTGTGCCGGCGCCACCCGGGGCGGGGCCCGGGAGCTGACCCGGCACAACACCGTCGCCGTCGCCACGATCTGCGAGTCGCTGCGCCGCAGCGGCTGCGGGGCGCGCCTCGTCCAGCTCGGCTGCGCCGCCGAGTACGGGCCGAGCCAGCCCGGATCCTCCACGGCCGAGGACGCCGTGCCGAGACCCGGCGGGCCGTACGGCGTCAGCAAACTGGCCGCCACCGAGCTCGTGCTCGGCTCCGGGCTGGACGCCGTCGTCCTGCGGATCTTCTCGCCCGTCGGCCCCGGCACCCCCGCCGGATCCCCGCTCGGCCGGCTCGCCGAGGCCATGCGCCGCGCGATGCAGTCGGGCGACGGCGAGCTGAAGCTCAGCGGGCTGGGCGTGCAGCGCGACTTCGTCGACGTACGGGACGTGGCGCGGGCCGTGCACGCCGCCTCCCTGTCCGCCGCCCAGGGCGTCGTCAACATCGGCACCGGCCGGGCGGTCCGGTTGCGGGACGCGGCCGCCGTCCTGGCCCGGGTCGCCGGATACGGAGGCGCCCTGCACGAGCTGGACGTCCCGCACGGCGGATCCCCGCAGGGGCACATGCACCCCGGCCGCCCGGCCGGGCTGGCCTCCATCGGGTCCCCCCGCTCCGAGGTCACCGCGGAGCAGCTCTCGGCGGCGGCCCCCCAGCCGTACCCGTACCCCGACGGCTGCGGGGCCTGGCAGCAGGCGGACGTCCGCACCGCCCGCGACCGGCTCGGCTGGCGGCCCCGGATCAACCTGGAGGAATCCCTCGCGGACATCTGGATGGAGGCGGCGTGCCGCATCTGACCACGCCGCCGGGGGCGATGACCGCCGCCGCGACCGAGGCAGGCCGCCTCGGCCTCGGCATCCCCGGCTACGCGCACCCGCTGCTCGCGCCGGTCGAGTGGGCCGAGCTGACCCGCCCCGGCACCCCGCTGCACTGGGCCGTGCTCAACGTCACGGACGGCCCCGGCGGGCGGCCCGACCCGCACTGCACGGAAGCGGCGGGGAAGCTGCACGGCGCGGGCGGCACGGTCCTCGGCCATCTCGCGATGCGGGGCGGATCGCGGTCCTTCGGGGAACTGGTCTCCGACGCCCACCGCTTCCGCGACTGGTACGGGGTCGGCGGCTTCTACCTGGCCGGGACCCCGGCCGACAAGGCGGACCTGGCCTCGGTGTGCCGGGTCGTCGAGACCCTGCGCGGCCTCGGGGAGGACCTGCGGATCGTGCTCGGGCACGGCACGCATCCGTACGAGGGCTATGCGGAGGCCGCCGACCAGCTGGTCACCTTCTCCGGGGCCTGGGCCGACTACCGGTGGTCGCAGGTGGCGGAGTGGACCGCCGACCATCCGGCGGAGCGGTTCTGCCACCTGGTCCACGGGGTGCCGCGCACGCACCTGGAGGAGGCGATGCGGATCGCCCGCTGGCAGGGCGCGGGCACCATCTGGTTCACGGACCGGCGCGCCGTCGGCGACCGTGACCCGTGGGCCTCGATGCCCGGGTACTGGGACGAAATCGTCTCACGAATTGGGACAGGTGTCTTGGAATGAAGACGGGCGTGGCAGTGTTACGGAGAGAACCACCGTTAAGACGTAACCATCTACGGAGTCCCCGTGTCGCTGCCACCCCTGGTCGAGCCAGCTGCTGAGCTCACCGTTGACGAGGTCCGTCGGTACTCCCGCCACCTGATCATCCCGGATGTCGGGATGGACGGCCAGAAGCGCCTGAAGAACGCCAAGGTGCTGGCCGTGGGCGCGGGCGGCCTCGGCTCGCCCGCCCTCATGTACCTGGCCGCGGCCGGCGTCGGCACGCTGGGCATCGTGGAGTTCGACGAGGTCGACGAGTCGAACCTGCAGCGCCAGATCATCCACAGCCAGGCGGACATCGGCCGTTCCAAGGCCGAGTCGGCCCGCGACAGCGTGCTGGGCATCAACCCGTACGTGAACGTGGTGCTACACGAAGAGCGGCTCGAAGCCGAGAACGTGATGGAGATCTTCAGCCAGTACGACCTCATCGTCGACGGCACGGACAACTTCGCCACGCGCTACCTCGTCAACGACGCCTGCGTGCTGCTGAACAAGCCGTACGTGTGGGGCTCGATCTACCGCTTCGACGGCCAGGCCTCGGTCTTCTGGTCCGAGCACGGCCCGTGCTACCGCTGCCTCTACCCGGAGCCCCCGCCGCCGGGCATGGTCCCGAGCTGCGCCGAGGGCGGCGTGCTGGGCGTGCTCTGCGCGTCCATCGGGTCCATCCAGGTCACCGAGGCCATCAAGGTCCTCACCGGCGTCGGCGAGCCGCTGGTCGGCCGTTTGATGATCTACGACGCCCTGGAGATGCAGTACCGCCAGGTCAAGGTCCGCAAGGACCCCGACTGCGCGGTCTGCGGTCCGAACGCGACCGTCACCGAGCTCATCGACTACGAGGCCTTCTGCGGCGTCGTGTCGGAGGAGGCCCAGGAGGCCGCGCTCGGCTCGACGATCACTCCCAAGCAGCTCAAGGAGTGGATCGACAACGACGAGCCCATCGAGATCATCGACGTCCGCGAGATCAACGAGTACGAGATCGTCTCGATCCCCGGCGCGAAGCTGATCCCCAAGGGCGAGTTCCTGATGGGCAAGGCTCTCCAGGACCTGCCGCAGGACAGGCGCATCGTCTTGCACTGCAAGACGGGTGTCCGCAGTGCGGAAGTCCTCGCGGTCCTGAAGTCCGCAGGCTTCGCGGACGCGGTGCACGTCGGCGGCGGCGTCATCGGCTGGGTCCACCAGATCGAGCCCGAGAAGCCGGTCTACTAGCAGTCACCCCGGAGGGGCCGTACCGCGCGCGTCGCCCGGTACGGCCCCTCCGGCGTTCTCCGGATCCGGATCAGGCGCCTTCCGGAGGCTCCGGCGCGACGGGCGTCCCCGTGGCGTCCGGGCTCGCCGTGCAGACGGTGCCCGCCTCCGGGGTCTTCCCGTCCAGCAGATAGGTGTTGACGGCCTCCTGCACGCAGGGGTCGCCGCTGTTGTACGCGCCGTGCCCCTCGCCCTTGTACGTGAGTTCCACGCCCACGCCGGGGCCGAGCCGCTCCACCATCTTGCGGGCGCCCTCGTACGGGGTGGCCGGGTCGCCGGTGTTGCCGATCACCAGGATCGGGGCGGAGCCGGGGGCGGAGACGTCAGGGGTCTCCGAGGTGCCGGGCACCGGCCAGTCGGTGCAGCTCATCATGGCCCAGCCGAGGAAGTCCCCGAAGACGGGCGAGGCCGAACGGAACGCCGACAGCTTGGCCTTGGTCTCCTCCAGACTGTAACGGTCCTTGGAGTCCACGCAGTTGATGGCGGTGTTGGCGGCGCCGATGTTGCTGTAACGCCCTTGCTCGTCGCGGCCGTTGAGTGCGTCGGACAGGGCCAGCAACAGCTGTCCCTGCCCGCCCTCCGCCTCGTCGAGCCCCTGCTCCAGCAGCGGCCACAGCTCCTTGGAGTACAGGGCCTGCGCGATGCCGTTGGTGGCGGCGCTCTCGGTGAGCTGCCGGTCCCCGATGCCCGCGATGGGCTTCGCGGCCAGCTCCTTCTGGAGCTTGATGATGTTGGCCTCGATCTCCTTGGGCGTGCTGCCCTGGAGCCGGCACTCGTCGCCGCGGTCCACGCAGTCCTGGGCGAAGTTGTCGAGGGCCAGCTGGAAGCCCTTGGCCTGGCCCATGGCCCCTTCCTCGGAGTTCTTGGTCGGGTCCACCACGGCGTCGAAGACGGCCCGGCCGACGTTCTTGGGGAAGAGGTGGGCGTAGACCCCGCCGAGCTCGGTGCCGTAGGAGACGCCGAAGTAGTTCAGCTTCTCGTCGCCGAGGGCCTGGCGGATGCGGTCGAGGTCGCGGGCGGCGTCCGGGGTGCCGACGTGGGGGAGGAGCTTGCCGGACTTGTCCTTGCAGGCCTGCTGGTACTTCTTGATGTTGTCGACGTAGGTCTTCTCCTCCTGGGGGGAGTCCGGGGAGGAGTCCTGGGAGTAGTACACGTCCAGCTGCTTGTCGTCCTCGCAGCGGACGGGAGCGCTGGCGCCCACCCCGCGGGGGTCGAAGCTGACCAGGTCGTACCGGGCGCGCAGGGCCTCGTACTCCTTGGCGGCGCCGGGGAGGGTCGCGACGCCGGAGCCGCCGGGACCGCCGAAGTTGAAGACCAGGGAGCCGAGACGGTTCTTCTGGTCGCGGGCCTTGGCACGGATCAGGGCGATCGGGATCGTCTCGCCCCCCGGGTCGGCGTAGTCGAGGGGGACGTCCAGAGTGGCGCACTGCCAGTCCTTGGGCGGGACCGGGCCGCTGCCCTGTGCGGGGGTGGGGGCTTCGCAGTCACCCCACTTGAGGGGCTTGGCCGGCTGGGTGCCGTCGGCCTTCGGCTGCTTCTCTTCGCCGTCGTCGGAGCACGCGGCCGTGGAGAGCAGAGCGGCGGCGAGTGCGGCGGCGGCGGGGACCCGCCAGGCGTTTCTCGGCATGCCTCCATCCTGTGCGCCCTCCGCCGCCCGCGCCCCCGCGCTGACCCATACGGGTCTCCGCCCGGCCCCGCACAACCCGCAGACCGGGCCGGAGGCTAAATGGCTTCCTTGCGGGTCAAGAAGTTGAACGAGATCCACCCCGGCAGCACCGGCAGCCAGAACGTCATCAGCCGGAACAACAGCACCGCCGAGATCGCGACCTCCTTCTCCAGCCCGGCCGCGATCAGCCCCAGCGTCAGCGTGGTCTCCACCGCGCCCATGCCGCCCGGCGTCGGCGCCGCCGAACCCAGCGCGTTGCCCGCCAGGAAGACCACCGCGATGCTCGCGTAGCTGATGGCCTCGCCGCCCCCGAACGCGCGGATCGACGCGTCCAGGCACATCACGAAGCAGCCGGTCAGCAGGAGCATCCCGCCGATGCCGGTCATCAGCTTCTTGGGCCGCTGGAGCACGTCCAGCATGCGCGGCACCACGCCCGCGAACAGCGCCCGCACCCGCGTCACGACGAACTTCCGCATGAACGGGACCGCCGTCACCACCAGCACGAGCACGGCGACCGTCAGCAGCCCCGCGATGACCGCCCGGGAGGGGGTCATCTCGGGGGTCTTCTCGGTTCCGGTCAGGTAGCCGAACGACAGCAACAGCAGGATGTGGCTGGCCAGCCCGAAGAGCTGGGAGGCTCCCACGCTCGCGACCGCCAGCCCCGGCCGGACCCCCGCCCGCTGCAGGAAGCGGGTGTTCAGCGCGACACCGCCGACCGCCGCCGGGGCCACCAGCTTCACGAACGAGCCGGCCACCTGCGCGACCACGGTCCGCAGGAACGGCACCCGCTCCGGCACGAAGCCCAGCAGGCTCATCGCCGCCGCGAAGTACGTCAGCGCCGAGAAGGCCAGCGCCGCCCCCACCCAGCCCCACTGCGCCTCGCCGATGATCGTCGCGAAGTCGACGTGGGCGAGCTGCGTGAGCAGGAAGTACGCACCGAACGCGCCCGCGATGAACGACACCAGCGTGCGCGGCCGGATCCGCTCCAGCCGGGCCGGCTCCACCGGAGCCTGCGGGCGGATCAGCAGCACCTGCTGGCGGATCTGGCTCAGCAGGTCCTCCTCGCGCGCCCCGTCCAGCGCGTCGTCCAGGGCCCGCTTCTCCGCCTTGCGGTCGGCCGCCGCCGAGGCGGGCGCCGAGGTGGCGGAAGCCGCGGACTCCGCCTCGCGCGCCGCCTTCGCCGCCCGCGAGGACTCCAGTACGGCCTCCCGCTGCCGCTCCGCCCGCTCCCGGGCCAGCTTGCGCAGCGTCGCCCGGGTGGAACGGCTCAGTGCGATGGGCTGGAGCAGCGGCAGGCAGTCCGCCACCGTGTCCGGGCCGAGCACCGACACCGCCGACGCCACCGACCGTTCCGCGCCGACCCGCAGGCCGAGCGTGGTGAGCAGCTGTGCGACGTCCATCCGGAGCACCAGATCGCCCGCGGCGATCTCGCCGCCCCGCAGGTCGGTGAGGATGACATTGCCGGAACGATCCACCACCAGGGCGTCCCCGGTGAGCCGCCGGTGCGCGATCCGCCGCGAGTGGAGGGCCCGTACCTGCTCCCACGCGTTGCGGCTGAGCTCGTCGGTGATCTCCTCGTCGGGGACGGAGTCCAGGGTCCGGCCGCCCAGGTGCTCGTACACGAGCATCACCGCGTCCGGACCGAGCTC
Source organism: Streptomyces sp. MB09-01 (assembly GCF_033794505.1). Lineage (NCBI taxonomy): Bacteria > Bacillati > Actinomycetota > Actinomycetes > Kitasatosporales > Streptomycetaceae > Streptomyces > Streptomyces sp. MB09-01. Next base: position 16,150 of record NZ_JARAYQ010000165.1, read on the forward strand.
GGAAGTGGCGATCAGCTTCTGCGCGTTGGCCCCGGCCGCGATGGCCGCGTATGCGAGGAGCGCCTCCTGCTCCAGCGCCTGGCGCAGCGACAGCAGGCTGCGCCCCGTGGTGATGCCGCGCAGCGTGAGGCGGCGCCAGACCCGGTAGAAGAAGCCCTGGGCCTGCTGCTCGCGGTCGACGACGGTGACGTCGAGCGGCGGGCCGTCCTCCAGGGTGACGTGGTAGCGCCGGCCCCGGTCGTTCACCTCGGTCGTCTCGGGGCCGTCGGGCATCTCGGCGCGCATCGCGCTGACCGGCTGGAAGCCGACCCGGCGCAGTCCGGCGAGGAGGTTCTGCCCGGTGGGGCGCACATTGGGCGAGCCGACGGCGTACAGGGTGCCGTAGGCGACGCTCCAGCCGATCAGCACGGTGAGGATGATGGAGAAGGGTGTGGTGTAGCCGTTGACCAGCATGGTGAGGGCGTTGAGCAGCAGGACCACCCACAGCGCCACGCGCCAGTGGGGCCTGCGGGTCATGCCGACGGCGGTCATGTACGCGATGACGGGCGCGAGGTAGCCGTGCACCGGGTCGGTCAGGGCCCCGCCGCCCGCGGGCCGGGTGAGGGCGTCCTGGATCGTGTCGGGGGCGGCCTGGGAGACCCACAGGTCGGTGGCGAGGGTGACGCCGTGCGCGAGGACGGCGGCGAGCACGCCGTCGGCGATGCGCAGCCCGTCGCGTTTGATCAGCCGCTCGATGGCGAAGGCGACGGGCAGCAGCAGCACGGCGATGCTGGACACGAGCGCCGCGACCTTGATCAGCAGGTCCGGCGCCTGGCCGGTCCCCTTGCTGATGTCCTCCTCGAGACCGACCGTCGTGCCGTGGGCGAAGGCGGCGATGGCGAGCAGGACGGCGATGCCGAGGACGCCGACGAGGAGGCGCACGAGGTCGGACGGCCGATGCACGCGGGCGGCGAGCAGCGGCTCGTCGACCTCGACGCGGTCGGCGGCCGCCGACGCGTGGCCGTGCGGTCCTTCCGCGTCGCCGCTCGCACCGTCGGTGCCGGTGCCGGTGTCACCGTCGGGGCGCGGGGCCTTCGGCGGGACCTTCGACAGAGCCTTCGGCGGGGTCTCCGGGCGGGTCGCCGGAACGGGTTCGGGGCGGGGGGCGGCGCCGTCGTCTGGGCGCGCGCCGTCGTCCGCCGCGCCGTCCGGAGGGCTCACACCCTGCTCCTTCGTCGTCACATCCGTCTCTTCTTGATCACGTATCACCAGTCACCGCCCGGAAGATGGTGGCACGGACCGACGGGCCAGCGGGGCATCAGGGTGCGTGCCGGTCCGGAACCCCGACTTCCGCCGGCTCGGTCTCCGGCGTACTGCACCATGTGCTGAATGAGTGAGGAGCTGCCCGCGTACGCGGAGCACGTGCTTGAGGTGGCAGAGCGTATTCCGCCCGGCCGGGTGATGACATACGGGGACGTCGCCGAATGGCTCGGCGAGGGAGGCCCGCGCCAAGTCGGGCGTGTCATGGCGCTGTACGGGGGAGCCGTGCCCTGGTGGCGCGTGGTGCGGGCGGACGGCGTACCCCTGCCCGGCCACGAACTGCGCGCCCTGGAGCACTACCGGGCCGAGGCCACCCCGCTGCGCCTGACGGCGGGCGGCGAGCCGCGGCTGGACATGCGCCGGGCGCGCTGGGACGGGGCCCCGGGAGACCCCGGACAGGACGGCACGCGCGACGAGGCTCACACCTGACAGCTTCGGCCATGCGCGGCCTGGACGGGCGATCGGGCGACCGTGCGAACGTCCGTACGGGCTACCCGGGGGGACTGCGCGGCGTCGGCCGGTTGCCGTAGCGTTGCCTCTTCGGCTTCTCCGCGAGCCGTCACGGCAGCACCCGCAGACCCTCCAGGACCGGCACCCCACGTGATCACCTCTTCCTCCGAAAGCCGCCGCACCGAGCGGCGGCATACGCGGACCCCCGACGCGTACCGCCTCGTGCGCACCGGGCCGGAACGGGTGGATCCCCCTGTGCTGGACGCAGCGCAACGGGCGGTGGTTGACCACACCGGCGGACCACTGCTGGTCCTGGCCGGACCGGGCACCGGTAAGACGACCACGCTGGTCGAGGCGGTCACCGCCCGGGTGGAAGCCGGGGCGGACCCCGCCCGCATCCTCATCCTCACCTTCAGCCGCAAGGCGGCGGTGGAACTGCGCGACCGGGCCGCCCTGCGGCTGGGCGGTGCGCGGGCTCCGCAGGCCACCACCTTCCACTCCTTCTGCTACGGCCTGGTCCGCTCGCACCAGGACACCGACCTCTTCGCCGACCCGCTGCGGCTGCTGTCCGGCCCGGAGCAGGACGTGATGGTCCGCACCCTCCTCGAGGGCCAGCGCCGGATCCGCTCCATCCGCTGGCCCGACGACCTGCGGGCGGCGCTGACCACGCGCGGCTTCGCCGACGAGGTCCGTGCGGTGCTGGCCCGCGCCCGCGAACTGGGCCTCGGCCCGCAGGCCCTCTCCTCGTTCGCCGACCGCATCGGCCGCCCGGACTGGAAGGCGGCGGCGGCCTTCCTCTCCGAGTACCTGGACGTCCTGGACCTGCAGGGCACGCTGGACTATGCGGAACTCCTCCACCGTGCGGTCCTCCTGGCGGAAGGCACCCCTGCCCTGTCCTCCTCCTACGACGCGATCTTCGTGGACGAGTACCAGGACACGGACGCCTCCCAGCTGCGGCTGCTGCGGGCCCTGACCGGGCGCGGCGGCACGCTGGTCGCCTTCGGCGACCCCGACCAGTCGATCTACGCCTTCCGCGGCGCGGACATCAACAACATCCTGGACTTCGAATCCGCCTTCCCGGGCGCCGAGGTCAAGGCCCTGACGGTGGGCCGCCGCTCCGGCGCGGCCCTGCTGACGGCGACCCGTCTCCTCACCACCCGGATGCCGGTCCCGCGGCTGCCGGCCACGGCGGTACGCGCCCACCGCGGGCTCCAGGCCACCCGGGAGGGCGGCCGGGTGGAGGTCTTCACGTACCCGACGGCCGGCGCCGAGCTGGACAACATCGCCGACATCCTGCGCCGGGCCCACCTGGAGGACGGCGTCCCCTGGAAGGACATGGCCGTCCTGGTCCGCGCCGGCGGCCGCACCCTTCCGGCGATGCGCCGAGCCCTGATCTCGGCCGGGGTCCCCGCCGAAACGGACGGCACGGACACCCCCCTCCGCCACGAACCCGCCGTAGCCC
>NZ_JARAYQ010000166.1:0-18853 GCF_033794505.1 Streptomyces sp. MB09-01
GGGACGGGGTGTACGGGACGGGGGAGAGGTACGGGGATGAGGCCTGCGCCCTGCCGGTCAGCGGCGCGCGGGTGCGCGGGCGTGGTCGTGGGGGCGGACGGGGGTACGGACCGCGGTCCGGCCCTGTGGGGGGCACCGGCCCGGCGGGCACCTCCGGAGCGGGGGCGGACGGGACGCCGGGCGCGCCGCCCTGCGCCGCGGCAGCTTCGGCGCCCACCAGTTGAGGCCGCCCGCCAGGCGCATGAGCGCCGGTACGAGGACTCCGCGGACGAGCGTGGCGTCGAGGAGGACGCCGAGGCCCGCGCCGATCCCGAAGAACTGCAGGAGGGAGACCTGGGAGGTGCCGAAACTCAGGAGGGTGAAGGCGAGCAGGGCGCCGGCGGTGGTGACGATGCCGCCCGTGCGGGCGATGCCCGAGACGATCGACGCGGAATTGTCCTGCCCGGCGTCGTGCGCCTCCTTGATGCGGGCCAGGACGAACACCTCGTAGTCCACCGAGAGCCCGAAGACGATGCAGAACAGCAGCACCGGCATGGTCGTGCTGAGCGGGCCCGGCGTGAAGCCGAGCAAGTGGTGCAGATGGCCCGACTGGAAGATCCACACCATGGTCCCGAGGACGGCCGCGAGGCCCAGGGCGTTCAGCGCGATGGCCTTGAGGGGCAGGAGCAGGCTGCGGGTGAACGCGAACAGCAGGGCGAAGGTGGTGAGGGTGATCAGGGAGAGCGCCAGCGGGATCCGGTCTCCCACGGTGGCCTTGGCGTCGACCAGGACCGCGCTGGGCCCGCCGACGAGGACCTCGGCCCCCGCCGGGGCGGGAGCGCTGCGGATGTCGCGCACGAGCTGCTGGGCCGCGTGCGACTGGGGGTCGGCGAGCGGCACCACGGAGAGCCGCGCCGGGCCTTCGCCGACGGATCCGGCCGCGGAGCCGGCGGAGCGGGCGGAGCGGGCGACCGCAGCCTTCCCGCCGGACCGGAAGCTGCCCTCGGCACCCGTGACCTGGGCGACCTGCGGGAGCGCGGACAGCCGGCGGGCGTAGTCCTCCCGCGCCGACGGGGACGCCGTACCCGTGACGACGACCGTGAGAGCGCTGGAGCCCTTCATGTCGAAGGAGCCGCGCACCAGGTCCCCGGTCTGCCGGCTGGACGCGCTCACCGGCAGCGCCCGGTCGTCGGGAGTGGCGAAAGCGGCGTGCGCGAACGGCGCCGCGAGCAACAGCAGCAGGCCGATCACCGGCAGCGCCGCGACCAGCGGGCGGCGTACGACGATCCGCGCCAGCCCCTCCCAGAGGCGGGACCGCGAGCCGCTCTGGACCCGGCGGCGCCACGGGACGGCCCAGGCGTTCACCCGCGTGCCGAGCAGTGCGAGCAGCGCCGGCAGTACGGTCAGCGCGCTCACCGCCGCGATCACCACCACGGCGATACCGGCGTAGGCGAAGGAACGCAGGAAGTACGGCGGGAACACCAGCAGCGTCGCGAGTGCGGCGGAGACGGTGGCGGCACTGAAGACGATCGTGTGGCCCGCCGTGCGCACGGTCCGGATGGCGGCGTTGCGCGGCCGGTACCCGTCGGCCAGCTCCTCTCGGAACCGCGACACGATCAGCAGCCCGTAGTCGATGCCCAGCCCCAGGCCGAGCGCGGTGGTGAGGTTCAGCGCGAACACGGACACGTCGGTGACGGAGCCGAGGACGCTCAGGACCAGCAGTGTCCCGGCAATGGCCAGGACCCCGATCAGCAGCGGCAGGGCCGCGGCCACCACGCTGCCGAACACCAGGACCAGCAGGAGCAGGGTTCCCGGCAGGACGACGGCCTCGGCCCGCTTGAGGTCGGATTCCGAGAGGTCCTGGAGCTCGGCGTCGACGAGCGCCGTCCCTCCCACGTGCAGGGTCAGGGCCGTCTCGGGAAGGGCCGGGGCGGTCAGCTCCCGTTCCAGTTCCCTGACCCGGGCGCCGAGCTGCTCCCCCTCGCCGTCCACGTGCGCGACCAGCATGGCCGCGCGGCCGTCCCGGCTGCGTAGCTCGGCCGCCCCGCCGGTCCAGTACGAGGTCACGGCGCCGACGTGCGGGCGGGCGGCGAGGCGGCCGGTCAGGGCCTGGCCCTCGCTCCGGGCCGCCGGGTCGTCCACGGACCCGCCGCGTGCGTGTGCGACGACGACGAGGTTGGGGGACGCCCCCTGGCCCTCGGCCGCCAGGTGGGCGGCGCGGCTGGACTCGGAGCGCGGGTCGTCGTATCCCTGCGTCTTCAGCCGGCCGGTCGCCCCCGCGCCGAAAACGCCGGACACGACGAGGAACACGAGCGCGGCGAAGAGCACGAGTCGGGGGCGGCGGGTCACGAAGACCCCTGCGCGACGGGACACGGATGCCTCCGATCCGGGTGGCGTATCGGTCCTGCACTGGCGCAGGACGGTCATTTCCACCGTGCCCGGAGGAGGGACGGGGTCGTAGCCCCGGCTGTTCGTACCTTGACAGGAGCCGGCGGGGCCGCTCGCGGGGCCGGCGGAGGCCGTCACCGCAGGCCGGACACCCTGAAGACGGTGCGGGCGGTCTCCCGGTCGATGTGCTCGGCCAGCTCGCGCAGCGCGGAGGAGCCGAGCAGCAGCGTGCCGCGTTCGACCGAGGCACGGGTGTCGGCGTCCAGCCGGCGCCACATGGCCGGGTTGCGGGTCAGGACGGCCGGATCGAACTCGACGCTGCGTCCGTCGGTGTCCCGGAGCACGAGGCGCTGGGCCACGCCGTCGCACCACTGCAGGGAGGCCAGGGAGTCGGTACGGACACTGTGCCCGACCAGCAGTCCGCGGGTGCTCAGCCGGCCGGCCCGTACGGAGACCCGGGGCGGCAGCAGGATCACGAACAGCAGCGCGGCCAGACCCGTCCAGAGGGCGCCGCGGAGCACGCCGAGCTCGCCGGCACCCGCGTCCAGCACGAGCAGGGCCGCGAGGAACAGCGCGGCCGTGCAGATCGCGGAGCGTCGCGCACCGGCCCAGTGGATGTCCTCGGCGGGTCCGTCCATGGGGGCGACGGTAGGGCGGGCGACGGCGCGGGCCGTGCGCCTTGACGCACTGCTGGTACGAGGACTACGACATCTTGACCATGTCCCGTCAAAATGGGGCGCGTGGTGCGACGGTTGGTCAGAGCCGCCCCGCGGCGGGTTCGGGGGCGGCGGGGAGGGTGACGACCATGGTGAGACCGCATCGGGATGCAGCCTTCCTTCGTTGCGGATCGCCGTACGGACCCGCGAGCCGCGCGCCCCGCCGCTCCTCGGGTCCTGCGCGTCGGGCATCAGCTCGTGGTCAGTGCCTTGAGCGCGATGTTGAGTTCGAGGACGTTGACGCGCGGTTCGCCCATGAAGCCGAGGGTGCGGCCCCGGGTGTGGTCGGCGACGAGCTTCTCGACCCGCTCGACGTCGAGATGGTTCCGCTCGGCGACCCGGTGGACCTGGATCCCGGCGTACGCGGGGGAGATGTCCGGGTCGAGGCCGGAGCCGGAGGAGGTGACGGCGTCGGCCGGCACGTCCTCGGGTCCGACCCGGTAGGAGGCGGTGGAGTTGTCGGTGATGACGGCTTCCTTGGCGGCGACGACCTGGGCGCAGAGGGTGCCTCCCTCGGCGTCCTCGGTGCACCGGCCGCCCACGGCGCCGTTGTCGGCGGACCGGTTGGTGGCTCCGGAGAGGATCAGCGCGTACCGGGTGTTGACGCTGTTGCTGCCCAGTCCGTCGGAGGGGCGCGGCTGGAACCACTTGAGGTCCGGCTTCGCGGCCTCTTCGGCGTCGTCCGGGTCGTTCTTCGGCAGGTGGTAGGTCTGCCCTATGAGGGAGGAGCCCACGACCTGGCCGCTCTCGTCCTTGATCTCGGAGCCGTTGGCCTGGTCGTGGAAGAGGGCCTGGGCGACCCCGGTGACGGCGAGGGGGTACACAACCCCGCAGATCGCGGTGAGGACGAGGAGGGCGCGCAGCCCGGCCCCGAGCAGTCGTGCCGTGCTGGACACGGAAGAGTTCATAGCCGATCAGCCGATTCCGGGGATGAGGGAGATGAGCAGGTCGATGAGCTTGATGCCGATGAAGGGGGCGATCAGACCGCCCACCCCGTAGAGGCCGAGGTTGCGGCGGAGCATCTTGTCGGCGCTGGCGGGCCGGTACCGGACGCCCTTCAGGGCCAGCGGGACCAGCGCGATGATGATCAGCGCGTTGAAGATGACGGCGGAGAGGATCGCCGACTCGGGCGAGGACAGGCCCATGACGTTGAGCTTGTCGAGGCCCGGGTGGACCACTGAGAACATGGCCGGGATGATCGCGAAGTACTTCGCGACGTCGTTGGCGATGGAGAACGTGGTCAGGGCGCCACGCGTGATCAGCAGCTGCTTGCCGATCTCGACGATCTCGATGAGCTTGGTCGGGTCGGAGTCCAGGTCCACCATGTTCCCGGCCTCCTTGGCGGCCGAGGTACCCGTGTTCATCGCGACACCGACGTCGGCCTGGGCGAGCGCCGGGGCGTCGTTCGTACCGTCACCGGTCATCGCGACCAGCTTGCCGCCGGCCTGCTCCCGCTTGATGAGGGCCATCTTGTCCTCGGGCGTCGCTTCCGCGAGGAAGTCGTCGACACCCGCCTCCTGGGCGATGGCCTTCGCGGTCAGCGGGTTGTCACCCGTGATCATGACCGTCCTGATGCCCATGCGGCGCAGTTCGTCGAACCGCTCCCGCATGCCCTCCTTCACGACGTCCTTCAGGTGGATGACACCCAGGACCCGGGCGCCCTCCTCGTCCTCGACGGCGACCAGGAGCGGAGTGCCGCCCGCCTCGGAGATCCTGTCGGCGAGGAGGCCGGCGTCGTCGGAGACCCGGCCGCCCTGCTCCTGGACCCAGGTGATGACCGAACCGGCCGCACCCTTGCGGGTCTTCCTGCCGTCCACGTCCACACCCGACATGCGGGTCTGGGCGGTGAACGCGATCCAGTCGGCGTGCGACAGCTCGCCCTGATGGCGTTCGCGCAGACCGTACTTCTCCTTCGCGAGGACCACGACGGAGCGGCCCTCGGGGGTCTCGTCGGCGAGGGAGGTGAGCTGGGCGGCGTCGGCGAGCTCGGCTTCCGTGGTGCCCTTGACGGGCACGAACGCGGCGGCCTGGCGGTTGCCCAGGGTGATGGTGCCGGTCTTGTCGAGGAGCAGCGTCGACACGTCGCCGGCGGCTTCCACCGCACGACCGCTCATCGCGAGGACGTTGCGCTGGACGAGCCGGTCCATGCCCGCGATGCCGATGGCGGAGAGCAGCGCGCCGATCGTGGTGGGGATCAGGCAGACCAGCAGGGCCGTCAGCACGATCATCGACTGTTCGGCGCCCGCGTAGACCGCGAAGGGCTGGAGGGTGACGACGGCCAGCAGGAAGACGATGGTGAGGGACGCCAGCAGGATGTTCAGCGCGATCTCGTTGGGCGTCTTCTGCCGCGCAGCGCCCTCGACCAGGGCGATCATGCGGTCGATGAAGGTCTCGCCGGGCCTCGTCGTGATCTTGATGAGGATCCGGTCGGAGAGGACCTTCGTGCCGCCGGTGACCGCGGAGCGGTCGCCGCCGGACTCGCGGATGACGGGCGCGGACTCGCCGGTGATGGCGGACTCGTCGACGGAGGCCACACCCTCGACGACGTCACCGTCGCCGGGGATGACGTCGCCCGCCTCGCAGACCACCAGGTCACCGATCTTCAGCTCGGTGCCGGGGACCTGCTCCTCGCTCCTGCCGTCCCGGGTCAGGCGGCGGGCGACGGAGTCGGTCTTGGCCTTGCGCAGGGTGTCGGCCTGCGCCTTGCCACGGCCCTCGGCGACGGCCTCCGCGAGGTTGGCGAAGATCGTGGTCAGCCACAGCCAGGCGGTGATCGCCCAGCCGAACCAGTCCGTCGGGTCCTTGACCGCCAGGACGGTGGTGACCACCGAGCCGACCAGGACCACGAACATGACGGGCGATTTGATCATGACCCGGGGGTCGAGCTTGCGCACCGCGTCCGGGAAGGACTTCAGCAGCTGCTCGGGGTCGAACAGGCCCCCGCCGACGCGCCCGGCGCCCGGCTCGTGACCGCTGGGCACCTCCTGGTGCGGAGCCCTTGTGGGAGTGACGGTGCTCATGCTGCGAGCCCTTCGGCGAGCGGACCCAGCGCCAGGGCCGGGAAGTAGGTCAGACCGGTGATGATGAGGATCGTGCCGACCAGCAGGCCGGTGTAGAGCGGCTTGTCGGTGCGCAGGGTGCCTGCGGTCTCGGGGACGGGCTTCTGCTCGGCGAGCGAGCCGGCCAGTGCCAGGACGAAGACCATGGGCAGGAAGCGGCCGAGCAGCATGGCGATGCCGATGGTGCTGTTGAACCACTGCGTGTCGGCGTTCAGGCCCGCGAAGGCGGAGCCGTTGTTGTTGGCGCCGGAGGTGTAGGCGTAGAGGATCTCCGAGAAGCCGTGTGCGCCGGAGTTCGTCATGGAGTTGCCGGGGGTGGGCAGGGCCATCGCCGCGGCGGTGAAGCACAGGACCAGGGCGGGCGTGATGAGGAGGTAGCAGGCCGCGAGCTTGATCTCGCGGGTGCCGATCTTCTTGCCCAGGTACTCGGGGGTGCGGCCGACCATCAGACCGGCGATGAACACCGCGATGATCGCCATGATCAGCATGCCGTAGAGGCCGGAACCGACGCCGCCGGGCGCGATCTCGCCGAGCTGCATGCCGAGCAGCTGGATGCCGCCGCCGAGCCCGGTGTAGGAGGAGTGGAAGGAGTTGACCGCACCGGTCGAGGTGAGCGTGGTAGCGACGGAGAAGATCGAGGAGGCGGCGATGCCGTACCGGGTCTCCTTGCCCTCCATGGCGCCGCCCGCGACGTCGAGGGCCGGGCCGTGGTGGGCGAATTCGGTCCACATCATCAGTGCGGTGAAGCCGATCCAGATGACGCCCGTCGTCGCGAGGATCGCGTAGCCCTGCTTGACCGAGCCGACCATCTTGCCGAAGGTGCGGGTCATCGCGAACGGGATGAGCAGGATCAGGAATATCTCGAAGAGGTTCGAGAAGGGGGTGGGGTTCTCGAAGGGGTGGGCCGAGTTGGCGTTGAAGTAACCGCCGCCGTTCGTGCCCAGCTCCTTGATGACCTCCTGCGAGGCGACCGCGCCGCCGTTCCACTGCTGGGTGCCGCCCGTGCCGTGCTCGTTCAGGAACTGGCCGACCTCGTGGATGCCGGCGAAGTTCTGGATGGCGCCGCAGGCGACCAGGACGATCGCGCCGATCACCGAGATCGGCAGCAGGATGCGGACGGTGCCGCGGACCAGGTCGGACCAGAAGTTGCCGAGCTCCCCGGTGCGGGAGCGCGCGAAGCCCCGTACGAGGGCCACGGCGACGGCCATGCCGACCGCCGCGGAAACGAAGTTCTGCACCGCCAGGCCGGCGGTCTGCACGACGTGGCCCATGGCCTGCTCGCCGGCGTACGACTGCCAGTTCGTGTTGGCCACGAAGGAGGCGGCGGTGTTGAAGGCCTGGTCGGGGTCGATCGAGGCGAAGCCGAGCGAGCCGGGCAGGCTGCCCTGCAGGCGCTGCATCAGGTACAGGAAGAGGACGCCGACCGCGGAGAAGGCGAGGACGCCGCGCAGGTAGGCGGGCCAGCGCATCTCGGTCGACGGGTTGGCGCCGATGGCCTTGTAGATCCACTTCTCCGGTGTGGAGTGCTTCTCGGAGGAGTAGACGCGGGCCATGTGGTCGCCGAGCGGACGGTAGGCCAGCCCGAGCGCGGCGATCAGGGCGAGCAACTGGAGCACACCAGCGGTTACGGGGCTCATATCGGTGCTCAGAACCTCTCCGGGTACACGAGGGCGAGGACGAGGTAACCCAGCAGGGAGACGGCCACGGCGAGGCCGACGATGTTCTCGACGGTCACAGCTTGGCCACCCCTCGGGCGATGAGAGCCACCAGCGCGAAGACCGCGACCGTGGTGACGACGAAGGCCAGATCGGCCATCGTGAGCTCCTGGATGAAGTGAGTGATGTGAATCGGCCAGCCGGCCGATGACCAGATAACCCCGTCTTCATCACGGTGCTGATGCGCTTTGACGGCCTCCATACGTAGGCACGGGATCTCTTGACGCCTCCCTGACGGAGGGCCGCCGGAGCCGCCGTCAGCCCCGGTGGGAGAGGCCCGCGGGGTCCAGGGCGGCGCCGGCCCGAGCCGCCGGCGCCGACGGCCACCTGCGGTGCCCGCCCGGCCGGGGGCGGGCACGGGCGGGCGGTCGGGAAGCAAGCGGCCCGGACGCGCCGCGGGTCGTCCACAGGTTCCGGTGAGCGGGGCAGGGGTGTCGGCGGGTGCCGCTAGGCTTCTCGAATGGCCGCTCCGGACACCACCCACGAAATCTCCGATGCTCTGCAGGTGCTGCACCGCGTCTTCGGTTACAGCTCCTTCCGCGGCGAGCAGCAGGAGATCATCGACCAGGTCGTCGGCGGCGGTGACGCCCTCGTCCTGATGCCGACCGGCGGCGGCAAATCGCTCTGCTACCAGATTCCGGCGCTGGTCAGAGACGGCACGGGTGTCGTGATCTCGCCGCTCATCGCACTCATGCAGGACCAGGTGAACGCGCTCACCGCCCTCGGGGTGCGGGCCGGGTTCCTCAACTCCACGCAGGACCCGTACGAGCGGCAGGCCGTCGAGCAGGCCTTCCTCGCCGACGAGCTGGACCTCCTCTACCTGGCCCCCGAGCGGCTGCGCACCGAGGGCACCCAGCGGCTGCTCGACCGGGGCAAGGTGTCGCTCTTCGCGATCGACGAGGCGCACTGCGTCGCCCAGTGGGGTCACGACTTCCGGCCCGACTACCTCGCGCTGTCCATGCTGCACGAGCGCTGGCCGAAGGTACCGCGGATCGCGCTGACCGCGACGGCCACCGAGGCCACCCACGCCGAGATCGTGGCGCGGCTCGGTCTGGAGGACGCCCGGCACTTCGTCGCCAGCTTCGACCGGCCGAACATCCAGTACCGGATCGTCCCGAAGAGCAACCCGCAGCGGCAGCTGCTGGACCTCATCCGGACCGAGCACGAGGGGGACGCCGGAGTCGTCTACTGCCTCTCGCGGGCCTCGGTGGAGAAGACCGCGGCCTTCCTGGCCGAGCAGGGCATCGACGCCGTGGCCTACCACGCCGGCATGGACGCCCGTACGCGCGCGGCGAACCAGGCGCGCTTCCTGCGGGAGGACGGGGTCGTGGTGGTGGCCACGATCGCCTTCGGCATGGGCATCGACAAGCCGGACGTGCGCTTCGTGGCACACCTGGACCTGCCGAAATCGGTCGAGGGCTACTACCAGGAGACCGGCCGCGCCGGCCGCGACGGGGAACCGGCCACGGCCTGGCTGGCCTACGGCCTGCAGGACGTGGTCCAGCAGCGCAAGCTCATCGACGGCTCCGAGGGCGACGAGGCGCACCGCCGCTCCCTCGGCATGCACCTGGACGCCATGCTCGCGCTCTGCGAGACGGTCGACTGCCGCCGGACGCGGCTGCTGGAGTACTTCGGGCAGACGGGCGAGCCCTGCGGCAACTGCGACACCTGCCTGACGCCGGCCGAGTCCTGGGACGGGACGGTCCCGGCGCAGAAACTGCTGTCCACGGTGTGGCGGCTCGCGCGGGAACGGCGCCAGAAGTTCGGCGCCGGCCAGATCATCGACATCCTGCAGGGCAAGAAGACGGCCAAGGTCATCCAGTTCGACCACGACGGGCTCTCGGTGTTCGGCATCGGAGCCGATCTGAGCACCGCGGAGTGGCGCGGGGTCGTGCGCCAGCTGCTGGCGGCGCGGCTGCTGGCGGTGGAGGGCGACTACGGGACGCTCGTGCTGACGGACGACAGCGGCGAGGTGCTGGGCGGGCGCCGCAGCGTTCCGATGCGCAAGGAGAAGGCGCCGGCCGGCCCGGCGAAGAAGGAGTCCGGGTCGCGCTCCGGGAAGGGCGCCCGCGTGCCGGTCGACCTGCCGGCCGGGGCCGAGCCGTTCTTCCTGGCGCTGCGCGCCTGGCGGGCCGCGACGGCGCGCGAGCAGGGCGTACCGGCGTACGTGGTCTTCCACGACGCGACGCTGCGCGAGATCGCGACGCGACTCCCCGCCACCGAGGCGGAGTTGGGCACCATCGGCGGGGTCGGCGAGGCCAAGCTCGCCAAATACGCCCAGGGCGTCCTGGACACCCTGGCGGAGTGCAACGCCGCCGGGCCTGCCGCTGCTGCCGCCGGGCCGGGGCCTGCCGCCGCCGCGCCGCAGGCCGCATCCGCCCGGCCGGTCCCCGTCGGCCCGGCCGACGAAGAGCCGCCCTTCGACCTGGACGAGGAACCGCCGTGGGACGACTGGGAGTAGCCGGTCCCCAGTGACCGGTTCCGGCGCCCGGCAGGCACATTGGCCGCCGGGGCCCGCGGTCAGGATGCGATCGGGTGGCGGGCCAGGAACCGGGCCGGCTCTTCGGCCACCGGCCGGGGCCGTTCGATGTGGGGCAGGTGGCCCACCCCGTCGACGACGTACTCCTCGATGCCGGGCACGTGCGAGCGGAGGAACGCCGCGACCTCGACCCACAGGGGCCGGGTGCCGCTGCCCAGCACGGACAGCACCGGCCGGCGGATCGCCGCTGCGTTGCCGGGCCCGAACCGCCAGTCGGCCGGGGCGGGGAGCTCGACCCCGAAGAACGTGTCGGCGTCCTTGACCGCCTGCTCGACGCTGCCCGGGCATGCGCTCGTCGAGCACGGCCCGGCAGCGTTCCGGTTCCATTCCGCTGACCGGTCGACGAACTCGCACGGGCCGTCGGGCCCGGCGGACGCGACCGGCGCGCCGGCGACGCCTCCGAACGGGCCCGGACCGTGCGCAAGGCCATCGGCCGCCTCCGCGAAGCCGCTCCGGAACTCGGCGACCACCTCGACCGCGATCCGCACCGGCGCCTACCGCGCCTACGTCCCCGGACCCGCGCGTTTCTTTCCCGTGGTCCGTCCGACCACCGGTGGCGCCGGCCCGGGACGTGCCGGAACGGGCGGGACCCGATGGGGGATCCCGCCCCCGTACGGGCTACTTTCGTAGCCACGACCGGCGTGGGGGAGTGGGACCTGTGGACGAGCGGCTCGAAGCCGAAGGCGAAGTGGCGGTGGCGCGGCTCGCCATCGACAGCGGTGACCTGCCGCACGCGGCGACGCACCTCGGCAACGCACTCACCGCCGACCCCCGGCACCCCGACGCCTACGAGGCGCTCGCCGAACTCCTCGCGGCCGCCGGTGGCCACGCCGCCGCGCTGAGGCTGTTCGCCGACGACGAGCCCACCATCGGCGCGGTGGCCTGCGTCGCCCAGCTCCACGCCGCCGTCGGGGACTGGGAGCCCGCCGTCGGCGTCCTCGCCTCCGTGATCGGAGCCGACCCCGCCCGCCCCTGGGCCGAGGTCGCCTGGCTGGCCGACCCGGCCCTGCCCGGCCGGCTCGCACCCTCCGCCGTGGCCCAGTCCGTCGCCCGGATCTCCCGTTACCTGCCCGAACCCCTGCCGCCGCCGCTGCGCGACGGGGTCCAGCCCTTCTACGCACTGGTCAGGGCCTGCGTCGCCGCCCACCCGCAGCACGTACTGCTGAACACGCTGGCCTCCACCCTGGCCCGCCGCTTCGGCGACGTGGCCGACGCCGTCGCCTGGGCCGAGCGTGCCCAGCGGGCCGAAGGCGGCCACTGGCAGGCCATCGTGCTGGGCTCCGCGCTGCGCGCCGCCGGGCGGACCGACGAGGCCCTCGCCGTCTGGGAAGCCGAGATCGCCCGCGACCCCTCCGACCGGGACCTGTACGTCGACGTCGCGGAGCTGTACGGGCGGACCGGCCGCCCCGACGCCGGACTGGCCTGGCTCGAACGCGCCCTCGCCGCAGAACCGGACCACCCCAAGGCCGCCCCGGCCGTGTTCGCGCTGCGCCACGCCGTCGACGGCGGCACCGCGCACCTGCTGGCCCTCGCCGACCACCTGCGCACCCACCCCGAACACGGCTACGCCGCCCAGCTCCTGGACGAGCTGTGCCAGGACCGGCCGTGGCTCGGCCACGTGCACCCCGCCTCCGAGGCGAGCGTCGACGTGCTGCACCAGATGCTCGCCGAGCCCGACGCCGCCCGCGACCACGAGATCGAGCTGCTCATCTCGAACCTGGAAGCCCCCAGCACGCGGCTCGCCGTCACCACGGGCTTCCCGCGGGCGCAGATCGCCTACCAGGCAGTGGCCGCTCCCGACCCCCGGGAGCCGCAGCGCCCGGTCGGCGTCCGGCTGTGGGAGTTCGGCGGCCCCGAGGGACTCGACGCCCGGCCCGCCGTCGCCCCGCCGACGCCCGAGGCGGCCGAACGCGTGCGCCAGATCGCCGCGTTGAGCTGGGCCGCGCCGGGGGCCGCGTACGACCACGCCGTACGTCTCGCCGACCTGAGCGCCGAGGACCTGCTGGCCGTCTGCGTGCACCCGCCGCTGCCGCGCGAGGGCGACCAGGGCGAGTACCTGCTGGGCCGGCAGCCCGAGATGTGGGTCCGCGCCGTGCAGACCTTCGCGTGCCTGGGCCTGGCCCACCACCGCGCGGACGAGCCCTGGGAGGGCTCCCGGCGCAGGGCCCTGCTGCTCGACCTGCTCTTCGGCCCCGAGGACTGGACCAACGAGGCCGCGGGTTTCGCGCTGCTCGCCACCGCCTGGGTCGACCCCGCCGTCCGCGAGGACGTCGGGCAGCAGCTCGCGGACCGGATGATGGGGGTGGGCGAGGCCTGGCGGCAGCGCGACGCGACGATCCTCGCCTCGCTGTGCCGCCTCGTACAGGCGTGCCCCTGGCTGGATCCCACCTTCCTCGACCTGGCCGCGAAGATGCTGACGGCGGTGGCCGAGTTCGACGCACGGGTCCCGGACGACGACGAGCGACGCCGCGCGGAGCTGACCGCCGCGATGGAAGCACGCCAGGCGGGCTCCCCGGCGTCGGCACCGCCGGGCGACCGGGAGGGCCGTAAGCGCCGGTCCCTCCTCGCCCGCCTCCGGGGCCTCGGGCGCTGAACCGTCGGGCGGGGCGGCCGCCGGGTCAGGTGCGGCGCGGGGCCAGGACGCAGAACTCGTTGCCCTCCGGATCGGCGAGCACGACCCACGTCACCTCGGGGCCCTGCCCGACGTCGGCCGGGCGCGCGCCGTGCGCCAGGAGGCGGCGTACCTCCGCCTCCTGGTCGTCCGGGCGGAAGTCGAGGTGGAGGCGGTTCTTCACCGTCCTGGCGTCCGGCACCGGCACGAAGAGCACCCCCGGCAGCCGTTCGGGGGCCGGGCGGATCTCGTACTCGTCCGGGTCGTCGTTCACGACGACCCATCCCAGGGCCTGCGCCCACCAGTGCCCCAGGGCCGCCGGGTTCGCGGCGTCGACGACGAGCTGCTCCCACTCCAGTGCCATGCGCCGAGCGTAGGCCCCGGCGCCGGGGCCCGCACCCGGCCGGATCCCCGGGTACCGGCCGGCCGGTGAGGGGCCGGCCGGGACCCCGGGCTCAGGCGAGGTCGAACCGGTCGAGGTTCATCACCTTGTCCCAGGCCGCCACGAAATCGCGTACGAACTTCTCTCCCGCGTCCTTGGACGCGTAGACCTCCGAGAGCGCCCTCAGCTGGGAGTGCGAACCGAACACGAGGTCGACGGCGGTGGCGGTCCACTTGGCCTTGCCCGTGGCGACGTCCTGGCCCTCGAACACGTTCTCCGCCGTGGCCGACGCCTTCCACTCCGTACCCATGTCGAGCAGGTTGACGAAGAAGTCGTTGGTCAGCGTCCCCGGCCGCTGGGTGAACACGCCGTGGGAGGACCCCCCGAAGCCGGTGTTCAGCGCCCGCATGCCGCCGACCAGCACCGTCATCTCCGGTGCAGTCAGCGTGAGCATGACGGCGCGGTCCAGCAGCAGGGTCTCCGGCGACAGCTTCTCCCCCGCCGGGAGGTAGTTGCGGAACCCGTCCGCCTTGGGTTCGAGCACGGCGAACGCGTCCACGTCGGTCTGCTCCTGCGAGGCGTCCGTGCGCCCCGGTGCGAACGGGACCGTGACGTCGTGCCCGGCCGTCTTCGCGGCCTGCTCGACGGCCGCGCACCCGCCCAGGACGATCAGGTCGGCCAGCGACACCTTCATCGCCCCTGCCTGCGAGCCGTTGAAGTCCCGCTGGATCCCCTCCAGGGCCTGGAGCACCTCGGCCACCTCGGGCAGGGCGTTGACCTCCCAGTCCTTCTGCGGAGCGAGCCGGATCCGGGCCCCGTTGGCCCCGCCCCGCTTGTCGGTGCCGCGGAAGCTCGCGGCCGCCGACCAGGCGGTGGTGACCAGCTGGGAGACGGACAGTCCCGAGGCGAGGATCCGGGCCTTCAGATCGGCGATCTCCGCGTCCCCGACCAGCGGGTGATCGACCTCGGGTACGGGGTCCTGCCACAGCTGCGGCGCGGGGACCCACGGGCCGAGGTAACGCGAGACGGGGCCCATGTCGCGGTGCAGCAGCTTGTACCAGGCCTTGGCGAAGGCGTCCGCGAGCCGGTCCGGGTTCTCGTGGAAGGCCTTCGAGATCGGCGCGTAGACCGGATCCATCTTCAGCGAGAGGTCCGTCGTCAGCATCATGGGAGCGTGCCGCTTCGACGGATCGTGGGCATCGGGCACCGTGCCCTGGGCCGCGGGATCCTTGGGGGTCCACTGCTGCGCGCCGGCCGGGCTCGTCGTCAGCTCCCAGTCGTAGCGGAACAGGTTGTCCAGGTAGCCGTTGTCCCACTTCGTCGGCTCGGAGGTCCACGCGCCCTCGAGCCCACTGGTGAGCGAGTCGACGCCGCTGCCGCTGCCGTACGAGTTCTTCCACCCGAGGCCCTGCTGCTCGATCGGGCAGGCCTCGGGCTCCGGACCGATGTACTCGGGCCCGACCGCGCCGTGGCACTTGCCGAACGTGTGGCCGCCGACGATGAGCGCGACCGTCTCCTCGTCGTTCATCGCCATGCGCGCGAACGTCTCGCGGATGTCCCTGGCGGCGGCGATCGGATCCGGGTTGCCGTTGGGCCCCTCCGGATTGACGTAGATCAGCCCCATCTGCACGGCGCCGAAAGGCCCGGTGAGTTCCCGGTCGCCGCTGTAGCGCTCGTCTCCGAGCCACGTGTCCTCGGGCCCCCAGAAGACTTCCTCGGGCTCCCAGATGTCCTCTCGTCCGAATCCGAATCCGAACGTCTTGAATCCCATCGATTCCATCGCACAGTTACCGGCGAAAACCAGAAGATCGGCCCATGAGATCTTCCGGCCGTACTTCTGCTTGACCGGCCAGAGCAAACGACGGGCCTTGTCGAGGCTCGCGTTGTCCGGCCAGCTGTTGAGGGGGGCGAAGCGCTGGGCGCCGGAGCCGCCACCGCCCCGGCCGTCCTCGATGCGGTACGTGCCCGCGGCGTGCCAGCTCATCCGGATGAAGAGCGGCCCGTAGTGGCCGTAGTCGGCGGGCCACCAGTCCTGCGAGTTCGTCATCACCTCGAAGACGTCCTGCTTCAGCGCGTCGAGGTCCAGGGAAGCGAACTCTTCCGCGTAGTCGAAGTCCTCACCCATCGGATTGGATTGGGGCGAGTTCTGGTGGAGAACCTGAAGGTCCAGCTGATTCGGCCACCAGTCCCGGTTCGTCCGGGGGCGAGTCGGCGCGGGGGCCGGGGCGGGGATGACTGGGTTCTCGCTTTCGCTGCCGGACACGTCAGCCCTTCTTCCTGTCTCGGTGTTTCCCTCTGTTCACGAACGACGCCGATAATCGAGCCAGTATCGGCGTCCGTATGGTCGCGCACCGCGGACCGCGCGGCCGCGAGAACACGCAGAGGGTGACGGAAGCGGCAGGGGAATGGGAATTGTTTCCCGGCCCGGAGTGCAAGGGAGAGGCGAACCGGCATGAGTGACCTGATGGAGCGGCTCCGAGGACACGGCTGGCGCATGACGTCGCAGAGGCGTGTCGTCGCGGAGGTCCTCGACGGCGAGCACGTGCACCTCACGGCGGACGAGGTGCACGCCCGCGCGGCCGAGCGGCTGCCCGAGATCTCCCGGGCCACCGTCTACAACACCCTGGGCGAACTCGTCTCGCTCGGTGAGGTCGTGGAGGTCTCCGCGCACGGCCGCGCCAAGCGCTACGACCCCAACGCGCACCAGCCCCACCAGCACCTGGTGTGCTCCGGCTGCGGCCTCATCCGCGACGTCCACCCGACCGGCGATCTCCTGGCCGGCCTCCCCGTGGAGGAACGCTTCGGCTTCACGGTGTCCGAGGCCGAGGTCACCTACCGGGGGCTGTGCCCCTCCTGCGCCTCAGGCCCGCCGCCCGGGTGAGTGCCCGGAGCGCGGCGGGCTCGGACTCCGGCGGGCCGGGAGCGCGGCGGGCTCAGAGGCCGGCGACCTTGGAGCTCGCCGACAGCTCGTAGACCAGCGTGACCGTGCGCCGGCCGCCGGGCGGGAGGGCGACGTCCCAGCGGGCGATCCCGTCGGCGTCGACCACCTCGGGCGGCGGGGAGCAGGCGTCCTTGCGCAGGCGTACCTCCACCGCCGAGACCTCGGAGACCGGGATCCGCTCCCGGAGCACGACCACCCGGTGACCGCGCTCCCCGGGGGCGGAGAACCGGGACAGGTGCAGCCGGACCGTGCGGGTGACCACGGTCCGCTGCATGATCCCGGCGGACTCCCGGGACTCCTCGGCCCGCCGGACCACCCCGTGGTCGTCGCAACTGCCGAAGGCGAGCTCGACGGGGGCTCCGGGAGCGGTGAAGTCCAGCGTGCCGCGGCCACTGAATCCGCTGCCGCGGACCAGGTCCACCGGCCCGGCGAGCAGCGCGTGGCCGGACAGGTTGTCGCACCTCACCACCTGGGTGACCAGCGGCGACACCTCCGGAGAGCAGGCGTACTCGCTGCTCGCGTCCGCGGTGAACACGGAGAGCGGCACCCGGTGGGCGCGGCCGTCCGCGGGCACGGACACCGGCGCGGGGGAGTGCAGCACGCGCGCCTCGCCGCCGTCGTCCACGCCGGGCAGGCCGAGCACCGGGGCCGGGCCGAGCGACCCGATCTCCTCCTCGCGCAGCTCCACGTCGACCGTGCGGCGCTCCGCCGCGGAGCGGTCCTTGAGCGTCAGCCGGTCCTCGCCCAGCCGGGGCGGGTCGGTGGCCAGCGCCGAGCGCGCGGTCGACAGGGTCAGCCGTACGTCCGACCAGTCCTCGCCGGTGCGCTGCCAGACCACCGCGTCGGTCTCCAGGGTCAGGGCGTCCCCGTCGAGCACGGCCCGGTAGGCGGGCCGCCACAGCGCGCACGGGGTGAGGTGGCTCAGGCGCAGCCCGACCGGCCCGGCGACCGCGGCCTCCACCGTCAGCTCCACGTGGCCGACCAGCTCGGCGGGCTCCTCCTCGGAGAGGTCCATGGCCCGCCGGACCGCGCCGAGTTCGGTGCCGAGCTCGGCCAGCCGGACCTCCAGGGTGCGCAGTTGCTCACCGTACGTGTCGCGCTCCGCGTCCAGCCGGTCCAGTTCGCGGGTCCAGCGCGGCCGTTCGGCCTCCCCCGAGCCGGCGCCCTCACCGATGTCCCGCAGCAGATCCGCGGCGAGGCGGCCGAGCAGGTCGAGGCGGGCGCACAGCCGGTCGCGCCGCTGCTCCAGCGCTGTCTGTTCCTCTTCCAGGGCGTGTTCGCGCAGGCGCAGTGCGGAGTCCGCGTCGGCGGAGGGCAGCGGCCCGCGCGGCTTCCAGCTGCGGACGATCCGCACGTCGAGCACGGTGGCCGGGTCGTCGGCGGTCAGCTCGGCATGGAGGGTCCGGTCGACGGCCAGCGCACTGACCGGCCCGAGCCGCAGCCGCTGGACGCCGGCCTCCAGGTCGAGCACGACGGTGCGCTCGACATGGGCGCGGTCCTCGAGACAGGTGACGGCGGTGACGGGGAGGGGGATCGGCTTCGGGGCCGTGGACATGGGGTGCGTCAGCTCCTGCGGTTGCCGCCGACCAGGGCCTTACCGGTCGGGATGCGGATCTCGTAGCCGCCGCCCAGGGCGGCGGTGGCGCCTGCGGGCAGCTCCAGCCGCCAGAGGCGGGTGCCCGGGGCATGCTGTTCGGGCCCCTTGCCCTCCTCGGGCGCCGTCCAGTCGGCCCGTTCCTCGATGCGGACGTCGGGATCGGAGGTGACCGGAACCCGCTCGCGGACTTCGACGGTGACGGGCCTGGCCAGTCCGTTGGCCAGCTCCACGTGCACGCGGTGGTCGAGCACGGTGGTGTTGTTGCGCAGGCCCGCGGTCGACTCGTGCACGTTCGTGCGGCGGGTGACCCGGATGCCCTCGGCGCGCCCCAGCCCGACCCGGCGGACACCGCCGGGGGCGAGCGTGGGCAGCGCGGCGGTCAGCAGGAACTCGTCGTCGACGACCACCTCCACCGGGCCGGCCAGCAGCGCCTGGTCGGTGGCGTTCGAGAGCACCAGCGTGGCGTACACGGTCTGCTCGACGGAGGGCACGCAGAGGTACTCGGTGCGCAGGCCGACCGGGACCTCTGCGACGGTGACGGTGTGCCAGGTGCCGTCCGACGGGACATCGGCGCGGGCGGCGGCGTCGAAGCGGTGGTCGAAGGAGCCCGCCGACTCGCGGGGCCGCACGGCCTGTCCGGGCAGCGGCAGCGCGGCCACCGCTTCGGCACGGCGGCGGCACTCGGCCGCCACCGGATCGGAGGGAGCGCCGGGGAACAGCCGGCCCCGGCGGCCGCCCTGTTCGTCGGGACCGCACAGCGTGAGGGCGGCGTAGTCGAGTTCGGCCCCGCTCGGCTGCGGCGGGCCGGCCACCGCTTCCGGCGGGGGCGGCGGCGCGCCCCCGCCCGGAGCCGCGGGAGCCGCGGGAGCCGCGGGTGCCAGCGCGGCGGGCGGCATGGGGGCGGGGGCCCCTGCGAAGGACCGGGA
>NZ_JARAYQ010000167.1:0-18834 GCF_033794505.1 Streptomyces sp. MB09-01
TTATTGGCCGTGTAGTCGCCGCTCTCCGGGATGCCCACATCCCAGTGGGCCATAAACCAGCTCCGCCGCACCCGGTACCCCTTTGGTGCTGTGTCGAGGCACTCGCGGGACGTGTCATGCCGTACTGGGCCCTGCGCCCCGCGCAGCGTAGCGGGCGCAGGCCCACGTACAGCAGTACACGTCCTGCGAGAACCTCAGCACCGACCCGAACGACAGCCGGGTGCCGCTGAGCGGGTTCATCGGCGCCGGGGACTGGGGCATCACGGAGCGCGGCGTCTGCACGGACAAGAAGGCGCGGGGCGAGATCGTCCTCTTCCTGACCCCGGACATGAAGGCCTTCCAGCAGGCCGCCAAGGACAACGCCGCGAAGCTGCTCGCCGAGGGCCGGGACAACACCGACCTCGCCAGCCGCACGGTCGTGGGCAAGACCTTCGCCCTGACCGCGCTCAAGACCGCCACCGCCGTGTCCCTGGTCGACCCGCCCAACTCCGACCTGCGCATCCTGAGCTGCAACCCCGACGTCTTCGTCCCGGAGGGGTTCAAGAAGGAGAAGGCCCTGGTCGAGGGCTGCTTCCTCACCGACTACGTCAACAGCCCCGACGGCCAGGGCAGCCCCCACCGCGGGGCGGTCCGCGACCCCTCCACCGAGGGAGCCGCGAAACCGGGCCAGCCATCCACCGGCAGCCTGGGCCTGCCGAGCGCCGGCAGCATCGCCGAGCTCAAGAAGCTCGTCAGCCCGCACACGGTCGACTGCACGAGCATGAAGGTCACCGACGAGCAGGTACAGTCGATCGACTACATGCCGGTCGTCGACGGCCCCGCGAGCGCTTGGGGCGTCGAGCAGCGAGCGGTCTGCGGCCAGCTCGGCGGGGAGCAGCGCGCGCACAACCTGAACTGGCTGGACACCGTCTCCGACATGAAGACCCTCCAGACCAAGGCCAAGGCGGCGCAGCTGGCCGACCTGAAGGACGACGGGCGCCTCAAGGCCACTGCGAGCAAGCTGCTGGTCGGCACGAACATCGCCGTGGAGACCAACAACGCGAGCGTCCGCCGCGGGCTCTACCAGCTCCAGTTCCTGTACCTGAACTGCGAGACCGGCTTCACCGCGCCAGCCGGCTACCGGCTGGAGAAGGCCCAGGTCGAGGGCTGCGTCCTGACCAACTACGAGCGCCCGAGCTGACACACGGCCGTCCGGGGCGTGCGCGGCGCGCCCTGGGGGGGTATCGACTGGGGTGTTCCGCCATCCGCGCACCAGAAGCACCAGGAGCACCAGGAGCCGCCATGTCACTCTTCATGCCGGATTTCGACGACTCCGTGGTCGTCCGCGGCGGCGTACGACCAGACGGTCTGCCACGGCCCATACCGCTCGGGCAGGTCACACCACGGAGCCCCGGTCCGCAACCGCCACAGCACACCATTGACCACCTGCCGGTGATCACGCCACGGCCGACCACGCCCATCCACCTGCGGCAACAAGGGCTCTATCCACTCCCACGCCGCCTCCGTCAACTCACCTCGACCTGCCACAAGATCAATTATCAGACAGGCATTAGTACTCCAGCAGTACTTCGTGGCTTGACCTGGGGAAACGTCGAGCGGTGGGACTGTAGCGGGCAGGCTGCCGTCACGGACGGCTTCTGCCCGCCGGCCCCTCGAAGGAGTGCCCACGACGGCAAGGTGGTCACGGACCGGGGAAGCCTCGGGCCGTGACCACCGAGCAGGCAAGCGAGACCTGGGACCGCGACCAGGACCACCTCTTCCCCACCATCGGACACCACTTCGGGCGCCCCGGCGGGGTACTGATCGTCGACGACACCGGCTTCCTGAAAAAGGGCACCTCCTCCTGGACCTGCACCGTGTTGTGGTCACTCCGCTACTAGGAGCCCCAGCCCGGACCTGCCGGACCGGTGTCTTCGCCGCCTGCGCCACCACAGCCGGCCGTGGGGTGTGGCCTCGGGCAGGGGGAAAGCCGGCGAGTCAGTGGTGACGTTGGCGCGGTGGCTGGGCACTCGTCCCCGACGATCACGCTCCACCACTATGCTCACGTCGGGCCTGAGGCTGGCGGCAAGGGGCGCCGGGCCATCGACGGGCTGCTGGGGGAGCACGGGGGAGTGAGGCTGTTGGCCAGAACTCCCCAGATTCTCCCCAGGGCTGATGGGCGGTCTTCGCGGGATGGGTAGGGACTCGACCCTTGCCTTGGATCGTAAAGTGCGGTCGCCAGATAGCCTGGTGAAATGCTCACAGAAGTGATCGCGACCCGCTATGTGACGCCCCTGCGTGAGGGCGGCTCGCTCCCGGGAATCGTCGAGGCCGACGACCTCGGTACCTACGTCATGAAATTCACCGGAGCCGGCCAGGGTCGCAAGACCCTGGTCGCCGAGGTCATCTGCGGCCGCCTGGCCCAGCGGCTGGGACTGCGCGTGCCGACCCTGGTCCAGATGCAGCTCGACCCCGTCATCGGGCTCGGCGAGCCCGACCAGGAGGTCCAGGAGCTGCTCAAGGCCAGCGGCGGTCTCAACCTCGGCATGGACTACCTGCCCGGCTCGATCGGCTTCGACCCGCTCGCCTACCAGGTGGACCCGGTCGAAGCGGGACGCGTGGTCTGGTTCGACGCCCTCATCAACAACGTCGACCGGTCCTGGCGCAACCCGAACATGCTGGTCTGGCACGGGGACCTCTGGCTCATCGACCACGGCGCCACCATGATCTGGCACCACAACTGGCCCACCGCCACGGCCGCGGCCGCCAAGCCCTACAACGCCTCCGACCACGTACTGGCCCCCGTCGGCCCGGACATCGAGGCCGCGGCCGCGGCCCTCGCCCCGCTGGTCACCGAGGACCTGCTGACGGAGGTCGCGGCCGACGTCCCCGACGAATGGCTGGTCGACGAACCGGGCTTCGACTCCACCGACGCGCTCCGCCGCGCCTACGTGGAGGCGCTGCTGCCGCGCGCGGCCACGATCCACGAGAGGATCACCATGGAGGCCGAGGTCAAGCAGCGGTCCGGTCCGCCGGGCTGGCTGGCCGAACGCCTCGCCCCCCTGCCCCACAAGAAGAAGAGCGACGACGAGTGACCAAGCGGGACGTGTTCGAGTACGCGCTGGTGCGTGTGGTGCCCCGGATGGAACGGGGTGAGTGCTTCAACGCCGGAGTGATCGTCTACTGCCGGGCCCATTCGTACGTCGCCGCGCGCACCCACCTCGACGAGGCGAAGCTCCTCGCGCTGGATCCGGGAGCGGACGTGGCGGGGGTGCGGGCCGCGTTGCACGGGGTCGAGGGCGTGTGCGCGGGCGGCGAGTCCGCCGGGCAGGCGGCGGGCGACGACGCCGGGCGGCGGTTCCGGTGGCTGATCGCTCCGCGGAGCACGGTGGTGCAGCCGGGGCCGGTGCACACCGGCCTGACGGCCGATCCCGCGGCGGAGGTGGAGCGGCTGCTCGACCTGCTGGTCCGCTGACCGGGGTCCCGCCGGCGGGCCGGTGAGGTGCCGGGGCGCCGCCCCGGGCCCCGCGCCTCGATCGCCGGCGGGGCTGGATGTGTGCCGGCGGGGCCGGATGCGTGCCGGTCGGGTGGGCCCGCGCCTCGAACGACGGCGCGTCCCGAACTGCCGCCGTTGACACCGGGTGCCAGGGCTCCTAGCGTCTCCTCAGCTGAAGCTACTAAGCGGTTGCTCACCTCTGGGCGGCCGTCTCTCAAGGGCGAGGAGATCCAGCATGTCCACCACCGAGCAGCGCGTCGCGATCGTGACCGGGGCGGCCCGGGGCATCGGCGCGGCCACCGCCGTACGCCTGGCCGCCGAGGGCCGGGCCGTCGCCGTACTCGACCTCGACGAGGCGGCCTGCAAGGACACCGTGGAGGCGATCACGGCGGCCGGCGGCAAGGCCCTGGCGGTCGGCTGCGACGTCTCCGACGGCGCGCAGGTGGAGGCGGCCGTCGCGCGCGTCGCGAGCGAGCTCGGCGCCCCGACCATCCTGGTCAACAACGCCGGCGTGCTGCGCGACAACCTGCTCTTCAAGATGAGCGAGACCGACTGGGACACCGTCATCAACGTGCACCTGCGCGGTGCCTTCCTGATGTCCAAGGCCTGCCAGAAGCACATGGTGGAGGCCAAGTTCGGCCGCATCGTGAACCTCTCCAGCAGCTCGGCGCTCGGCAACCGCGGCCAGGTCAACTACTCCGCTGCCAAGGCCGGCCTGCAGGGCTTCACCAAGACCCTGGCCATCGAGCTCGGCAAGTTCGGCGTCACCGCCAACGCCGTCGCCCCCGGATTCATCGTCACCGAGATGACCGCCCAGACGGCCGCCCGCGTCGGCATGGGCTTCGAGGACTTCCAGGCGGCGGCCGCCACCCAGATCCCCGTCCAGCGCGTCGGCCGCCCGGACGACATCGCCAACGCCATCGCCTTCTTCACCGGCGAGGCGGCCGGCTTCGTCTCCGGCCAGGTCATGTACGTCGCCGGCGGCCCGCTCAACTGACGAGCGAAGAGATCACGAGAGGCAGGGCTCACGTCATGACGTACGACGGTATCGACAGCGGCAAGGTCGCACTGATCACCGGGGCGAGCCGGGGCATCGGCTACGGCATCGCCGAGGCGCTGGTCGCCCGCGGCGACCGGGTCTGCATCACCGGGCGCAACGAGGAGGCACTCAAGGAGGCCGTCGAGCGGCTCGGTGCGGACCGGGTGATCGGGGTCGCCGGCAAGGCGCACGACGAGGCCCACCAGGCCGTCGCCGTCGAGCGCACGATGGAGGCCTTCGGCCGCGTCGACTTCCTGGTGAACAACGCGGGCACCAATCCGGTCTTCGGGCCGATCGCGGACCTGGACCTCGGAGTCGCCCGCAAGGTCTTCGAGACCAATGTGATCTCGGCGCTCGGCTTCGCCCAGCGGACCTGGCACGCCTGGCAGAAGGACAACGGCGGAGCGATCGTGAACATCGCCTCCATCGCCGGCGTCTCGGCCTCGCCGTTCATCGGGGCGTACGGGATGAGCAAGGCCGCCATGGTCAACCTCACCCTCCAGCTCGCCCACGAGATGGCACCGGGTGTCCGGGTCAACGCCATCGCCCCCGCGGTGGTCAAGACCCAGTTCGCGCAGGCGCTCTACGAGGGCCGGGAACAGGAGGCCGCGGCCGCCTATCCGCTCGGCCGGCTGGGGCACCCGGAGGACATCGGAGGGGCCGCCGCGTTTCTTACATCTGCACAAGCGGAATGGATCACGGGCCAAACTCTGGTCGTCGACGGTGGGATGTTCCTCAATGCTGGAGTCCACTGACCGATAATCGGACGTATTTGCCTCCGAAAGGGAGGTAAATGCGTATCGAATGTGCACGAAACCGGTCAAGTGCCCCACGAAACCACCCCATTGGATTCGTGGGGCACTGCGGTAGGGTCTGCCGCACCCCTGGCTGATCGAGGAGCGTGCACGTGTTCAACCGGACCAGATGCCTGCAGATCACTGCGGCCCTTGCGTCCATATCCCTGCTCGCCGGATGCGGCCTGCTGTCGGAGGACAACGACGACGACGCCAAGAGGATCGTCGTCGGCACCACGAGCGCACCGAGCACCCTCGATCCTGCCGCGGCGTGGGACGGCTCCTGGGAGCTGTACCGGAACGTCTACCAGACCCTGCTGGCGTTCCCCACGGGCTCCACCAAGCCCCAGCCCGACGCCGCCCAGAGCTGCGAGTTCACGGACGGCGCGAGCCAGGCCTACCGGTGCACCCTGCGCAAGGGCCTGAAGTTCTCCAACGGCGAGGCGCTCGACGCCAAGGCCGTCAAGTACTCCCTCGAGCGCATCAAGACGATCGGCTCCAAGGTCGGCCCGAAGGACCTCTTCGGCAGCCTCGACAAGATCGAGACCCCGGACGCCCAGACGGTCGTCTTCCACCTGAACACCTCGGACGCCACGTTCCCGTACGTCCTCGGTTCGCCCGCCGCCTCGCTGGTCGCGCCCAAGGACTACCCCGCCGACAAGGTGCGCCAGGACGGCAAGATCACCGGCTCCGGCCCGTACGTGCTCGACTCGTACAAGGAGGGCAGCGAGGCCGTCCTCAGCGACAACGGGAGCTACGCGGGCTTCGCCAACCGCCGTAACAAGGCGGTCACCATCCGCTACTTCCAGGACTCCCAGAAGATGGTCTCGGCCCTGAAGGCCAAGGAGATCGACGCCACCTACCGAGGCCTGTCGGCCACGGAGGTCACGGACCTGCAGACCCCCGCGGCGCACGCGCAGGGCGTCCAGGTCGTCGAGAACGTCGGCGCCGAGATCCGCTATCTGGTCTTCAACCCCAAGGACCCCGCGGTCAACAAGCTCGCGGTCCGCCAGGCGATCGCCCAGACCGTCGACCGCGGGACGCTCGTCTCCAAGGTCTACCAGGGCACCGCGGAGCCGCTGTACTCGATGGTTCCCAAGGGCGTCGTCGGCCACAAGACGCCCTACTACGACAAGTACGGCGCCGCGGACGTCGCCAAGGCCAAGAAGCTCCTCAAGGACGCCGGGGTCCCCACGCCGGTCGACCTGACCTTCTGGTACACCACCGACCGGTACGGCTCCTCCACCGCAGAGGAGTTCACCGAGCTCAAGCGGCAGCTGGACGAGAGCCAGCTCTTCCGGATCACCCTGCGCAGCCAGCCCTGGAAGGCCTTCCAGGAGGGCTACAAGGGCCAGGAGTACCCGATCTTCGGCCGAGGCTGGTTCCCCGACTTCCCGGACCCGGACAACTTCATCGCGCCGTTCGTCGGCAAGGAGAACGCGGTCGGCACCCCGTACGAGCCCACGGAGATCACGAACGAGCTGCTGCCCAAGTCGCGCCGCGACGGCGACCGCTCCGCCGGCGTCCAGCAGTTCGAGAAGGCGCAGCAGATCTTCGCCGAGGACGTCCGGCTGCTGCCCCTGTGGCAGGGCAAGCTGTACGTCGCCGCGCAAGAGGACATCGCGGGCGCCGAGCGGGCGCTGGACCCGCAGACCGCCATGCAGATGTGGGAGCTGTACCGCAAGACCAGCTGGTAGCGGCCCCGCCCGGGGCATCCGCCCCGGGCGGCCGACGCGTTGTCAGTGGCCCCCGGTAGGTTCTGGAGCAGTTGCACGAACTTGTACCGGAGGTTTTCGACGTGACCCAGATGCTGCCCGAGTCCTGGCTCCCCGTCCTCGGCGGGGAGCTGGACCAGCCCTACTTCAAAGAACTCACCGAGTTCGTCGAGAAGGAACGGGCGAACGGGCCGGTCTACCCGCCCCGCGAGCAGGTGTTCGCGGCCCTGGAGGCCACTCCCTTCGACCAGGTGAAGGTGCTCGTCCTGGGCCAGGACCCCTACCACGGCGCCGGCCAGGGGCACGGCCTGTGCTTCTCCGTGCAGCCCGGGGTCAAGACCCCGCCGTCGCTGCGCAACATCTACAAGGAGATGAAGGAGGAGCTCGGCCTGCCGGTCCCGGACAACGGGTACCTGATGCCGTGGGCCCGCCAGGGCGTCCTGCTGCTCAACGCCGTCCTCACCGTCCGGGAGGCCGAGCCCAATTCGCACAAGGGCAAGGGCTGGGAGAAGTTCACCGACGCCGTGATCCGCGCGGTGTCCGAGCGGCCCGACCCGGCCGTTTTCGTCCTGTGGGGCGCCTACGCCCAGAAGAAGATCCCGCTGATCGACGAGGAGCGGCACGTCGTGGTCAAGGGGGCCCACCCCTCCCCGCTGTCGGCCAAGAAGTTCTTCGGATCCCGGCCCTTCACGCAGATCAACGAGGCCATCGCCGCCCAGGGCCATGAGCCGATCGACTGGCGGATCCCGGACCTCGGCTGACGCCCCACCGCGCCTCGGCGCCATTGCCGCCACCTCCGGCTAGCTTCGTGATGATCAGACCCGGAGCAGGTCTGGCGGAGCAAGCCGGAGGCCGCGGTGACGGAGCAGCAGGAGGCGTCGGAGGACGCCGTCATGACCAGGATCGGCCAGGCGGTCATCCTGCTGCACGCCGGGGACCGCGAGGAGGCCCGCAACCGGCTCGGCGCGATCTGGGCGGAGATCGGCGAGGAGGGGGACGACCTCCACCGCTGCACCCTCGCGCACTACATGGCGGACGCCCAGGACGACCCCGCCGACGAACTGGCCTGGGACCTGCGGGCCCTGACCGCCGCCGAAGCCCTGGGTGACCGGCCCGTCACCGGGGCCCGGGACGGGGGGCCGGCCCTGCGGGAACCGCATCCCGCGATGCGTGTGTTCTATCCGTCCCTGCACCTCAGCCTGGCTGCCGACTACGTGAAGCTGCAGCGCCCGGAGGCCGCCCGGGTCCACTTGGCGCGGGCCCGGGCGGCCGCCGGGGCCCTCCCGGACGACGGGTACGGGAACGGCGTGCGGGAGGCCATCGCACGGCTGGAGCGGCGCCTGGCCACGGAACCGGGTGCCGGGCCCCGGCCGTTTCCCGAGCAGTCCCCGTAGGGGCGCCGGCCCCCGGGCCGATCCGGACGACGGGCCTTGGCGGTCAGCCGTCGCGGACGCCGGCGCAGATGCGGGCCTCCGGGCTGTCCGGGTGCCAGCGGCCGTGCCGGCGGCCCAGCGCGCACACGTCGGCCGGCCGCACCGGCAGCTTCCGCACCAGCTCGCGCTCCACCTCGGCGTCGCGCCGGGCATGCTCGGGGCGGCCGCCCGGACGCCCCGAGGCGGGCTCGGCGGGCTTCGGCGGCTCCGGGATGTCGGGGACCGGCGGCACGTCCGGTGCGGGCCCGCCGGAGGCGCCCTGACGGGGCTGCCGGGCGGGCGCGGGGGCCACCGGGTGCGCGGGCTGCTCCGGGACCGCCTTCAGTGCCTCCAGGGCGGGCGCCTGGACGACCACGGGGGCGGCCCCGGGCCCGCCGCGTGGCTCGTGGCGCGGTGGCCCGCCGGTGGCCGGGACCGCCGCCGACTGCACGGGACCGGGGCTCACGTTCACGCAGCCGGAGACGGCAGAGACGGCACAGGCGACTCCGAGCAGCAGGGTTGTCGTGGTTCGGGTTGGATGCACCCGCGCAACTCTGCTGTGCGAGGACCCCGTTGCGAAAACCCGGAGCGGATATTCACCCCGCACGGGTGACGGCGAGCGGGGTGTGCGGCGGATCCGGTCCGCCCGGGAGCGAGGCCCTAGTCGCCCGTGGCCCCGTCTATCTGCTCGCGCAGCAGGTCCGCGTGGCCGTTGTGGCGCGCGTACTCCTCGATCATGTGGGTGTAGACCCAGCGCAGGCTGAAGACCTCGCCGCGGTGGTGGCTCTCGGCCTGCGACAGCAGGTCCAGCGAACGGCCCGCGGCGGCCTGGCGCGCCAGTTCGACCTCGGTCTGCCACACCTGCTCGTTCTCGGCCCAGGTGGCGTCGTCGGCGAAGTGGAAGTCGCCGTCCGGGTCCTCGTCGGTGCAGTACAGCTCGGGAAGGTCCTCGCCGAGGAGGATCTCCCGGAACCAGTACCGTTCCACCTCCGCCATGTGCCGTACGAGGCCCAGGAGGCTCAACTCGGAGGGCTCGAGCGGGGTGCGGCGCAGCTGCTCGTCCTGGAGCCCCTCGCACTTCCAGGCGAGGGTCGCGCGGTGGTAGTCGAGCCAGCCGTCCAGCATGTCCCGCTCGTCGGCGGTGGTCGCGGGCTCGGTGCGATGGGTTCCGGAACTGGTGGTCATGAGGGACATCCTCGGTGAACGCGGCCCCTGCCACCAGGGATTAAGCTGCTGAAGTCCCACAAGGATCAACCTGGAGGTCTCCTGGTGAAGGTCGGCTGCATCGGACTCGGCGACATCGCGCAGAAGGCGTACCTGCCCGTCCTCACCACCCGCCCGGGCCTCGAGCTGCACCTGCAGACCCGTACTCCCGCCACGCTGGAGCGGATCGGCGGGATCCACCACGTCCCCGCCGCGCGCCGGCACACCGACCTCGACGCGCTGCTCGCCGAGGGGCTCGACGCGGCCTTCGTGCACGCCTCGACCGCGGCCCACCCCGAGATCGTCACGCGGCTGCTCCGGGCCGGCGTGCCGACGTACGTGGACAAGCCGCTCGCCTACGAGCTCGCGGACTCGGAGCGGTTGGTGGAACTGGCCGAGGAGCAGGGGGTCTCGCTCGCCGTCGGCTTCAACCGCCGTCACGCGCCCGGCTACGCGCAGTGCGCCGACCACCCGCGCGAGCTGATCATCATGCAGAAGAACCGGGTCGGGCTGCCCGAGGACCCGCGCACCCTGGTCCTGGACGACTTCATCCACGTCGTCGACACCCTGCGCTTCCTGCTGCCCGGCGAGACCGATCGCGTCGACGTCCGGGCCGTGGTGCGCGAGGGGCTGATGCACCAGGTCGTGCTCCAACTGTCCGGCGACGGCTTCACCGCACTCGGGATCATGAACCGGCTGTCCGGCTCCACCGAGGAGATCCTGGAGGTCTCCGGCCGGGACACCAAGCGGCAGGTCGTCAACCTCGCCGAGGTCATCGACCACAAGGGCCAGCCGACCGTGCGGCGCCGCGGGGACTGGGTGTCCGTCGCCCGTCAGCGGGGCATCGAGCAGGTCGTGGACCACTTCCTGGAGGCCGTCGAGACCGGCAAGACCCTCAGCGCGCGGGACGCGCTGCTCACCCACCGGTTGTGCGAGCAGGTGGTGGAGTCGGCTCTGGAGCAGGCCTCCTGAGCGTACGGACGCCCGCCACCGCGCAGTACACGGCGAGCGCGGCGAGGGCGGCCCCCACCGGCCAGTCGCCCAAGCGGCCGTAGAGGGTCGTGCCCCGGGCCAGCGGGACCTCGTACACCGCCGCCGTGCTCGCGGAGGTCGGCAGCGCCCCGCCGATCCGCTCGCCGGAGGGGCCGTGCACCACGCTGATGCCCGTGAGGGTTGCGTGCACCATCGGGCGGCCGTTCTCGGCGGCGCGCAGGGCCGCCAGCGAGGCGTGCTGGGCGGGGGCCCAGCTCTCCTGGAAGGTGGAGGTCGCCGACTGGGCGACGAGCAGCGAGGCCCCGTCGAGGGTCAGGCGCCGGCTCATGTCGGGGAAGGCGGACTCGAAGCAGACCAGGGGGCCGAGGCGGACACCGGCGGGGGCGCCGGTGCCGTCCGGCCGCGCGGGGAGGTCCATGACCACCGGCGCCGTGCCGGGCACCCGGTCCTCGCCGGCCGCCTTTCCGACCGAGGTGGCCCAGCCGAGCAGCGCCCGGGCCGGCACGTACTCCCCGAAGGGGACGAGCCGCATCTTGTCGTACTGGTCGCCGGTGGGGCCTGCGGGGCCCACGAGCACCGCGCTCTTGCGGATCCCCGGCCGGTCCGCCTGCCGCGCGTCCACGTTCACCAGCAGCGGAGCCCCGACCTCCGCCGACAGCGAGGCCAGCCGCCGGGCCAGGTCCGGGCGGGCCGTCAGGTCCTCGCCGACGCTGCTCTCGCCCCACACCACGAGGTCGACCCGCTGCCCGGCCAGCGGCCGGGTCAGCCGCTCACCGGCCGCGAACCGCCGCTCCGCGCTGTCCGGGCCGTCCGGCACCGGGCCCGGCTGTACGACGGCCACGCGCAGCCGGCCGGACTCCGTCGGGCCCGCCGCCCACACCCACACCACTGCCGTCAGCACCGCACACCCGGTCACCCCCGCCACCGCCGGGATCCGCGCCCCCGGCACCGTCAGCAGCAGCACCAGGGCGCAGTTCACCGCCACCACCAGCAGGCTGACCAGCCACACGCCGCCCACGGAGGCCAGCCGCAGCGCGGGCGGCACCTGCCACTGACTCGCCCCCAGGAGCCCCCACGGCCCGCCCAGCCCCTGCCAGGACCGGACCAGCTCCGACAGCAGCCATACCGCCGGTACGAGGACCAGCGCGGACGCCGACCGGCCGGCCGACGGGATCCCGCCGAGCAGCTCCCGCACCAGGAGCGCCCAGGGGATCCAGAGCAGCCCCAGCAGCGCGGCCACCGGGATCAGGAAGACGTGCAGGCTGGG
The DNA here is from genome assembly GCF_033794505.1 of Streptomyces sp. MB09-01. NCBI lineage: Bacteria > Bacillati > Actinomycetota > Actinomycetes > Kitasatosporales > Streptomycetaceae > Streptomyces > Streptomyces sp. MB09-01. The sequence goes on from NZ_JARAYQ010000167.1 coordinate 11,899, forward strand.
CAGCAGCCAGTGGTGGACGGCCAGGATGAACCCCGCGCCGCCGAGCCAGCCCTCCAGGGCGGCCCGCCGCCCGGTGGGGGCCGACCTCAGCAGCAGCATCCAGGGCACGAGGGCGACGTAGGCGAACCACCAGAGGGCGGGGGCGGGGAAGGCGAGGGCGGGCAGCGCGCCCGCGGCAACGGCGGAGGGCGCGCGCCAGCGACGCATCCAGTCGTTCCGCATCGCGACCATGGCGCGCCTCCGCTTTCCAGTCTGGCAGTGCAGGGCCGGGCAGGCTCAGGCGGACATGTGCCGCCACGTCTCGTGCACGGTGACGCGGGTGAGCCGCCAGCCGTCACGGGTGCGGGCCAGCGCGAAGGCGTAGCGTCCGGCGGCGACGAAGTTGGGAGCGGTGACGGTGGGATCGGACTCCGGCCCCGCCAGGCGCATCGGGTTGAGGAAGTCCGCCCGGACCTCGGCGCTGTCGCCGGGCGAACCGCCCACGTCCTCCAGCCGGACCAGCCGGTTGACGATCAGGTGCTGTCGCACGGGGAAGAGCTTCATGGTCTCCGCGAGCCAGTCCGCGACCTCCCCCACCGAACCCTCGATCCCGCCCGCCGAGCTGTAGTCGACCCGCCCGGAGGCGGTGAAGAGGGCGCGGTAGGCGGCCCAGTCGCCGTCGTCGACGGCCACCGCGTAGCCCGTGACCACCTCGTCGATCGCCAGCCGGTCCATCACCGTCGCGAGATCCACACGCTGAGTCATCGGGTCAGTGTGGGGCTGCGCGGGCGCGAGGCCAAGGGGCGTGCGCCGACCGGGCCTTCCCGCGGGCGCTCAGTGACCGGAACGGGCCTCCCGCTGGCGGACCACGACGAGGAACGCGTCGCTGTCCAGGTCCATGACCACCTCGGCCGGCACCCCCTCCCGCATGCGCTGCGCCGCGTACTCCTCGGCGGGCCAGCTCCCCCTCGGACTTCCGGCCGGAAAACGCTCCAGCACCACTCGACCCATGGGACACCCCCTGCTTGCTTGCCTTCCGGTCTCTTCAGGTCTCTTCAGGCACAACGACGCGGAAGCCGCCCGGGAACGTTCCCGAGCGGCTTCCGGTTCACGCGAAGGGGGTGGAGCGGGTCCCGCTAGGAGCCGGACTCACCCGCGTGCGGGCTCAGCACGTCCGTGCCGATCAGCGCGAACAGGAGGATGCCCAGGAGGATCCGGTAGATCACGAAGGGCATGAAGCTCTTGGTCGAGATGAACTTCATGAACCAGGCGATCACGGCGTAGCCCACGAAGAAGGCGATGACCGTGGCGAAGATCGTCGGACCCCAGGAGATGTGGCCCGGCTCCTCGACCACGTCCAGGATCTCGAACGCGCCCGAGGCCAGGACGGCCGGGATGGCGAGGAGGAAGGAGTACCGCGCCGCGGCCTCGCGGGTGAAGCCCAGCAGCAGACCGCCGGAGATCGTCGCGCCGGACCGGGAGACGCCCGGGATCAGGGCCATCGCCTGGCAGGCACCGAAGATCAGGCCGTCCTTGACGCTGAGCTCCTTGAGCGTCTTGCGCTCGCGGATGGCGCGGTGCCGACCGCCCTCCTCGTCGCGTGCGGCCAGCCGGTCGGCGACGCCGAGCACGATGCCCATCACGATGAGGGTGGTCGCCGTCAGCCGCAGGTCACGGGCCGGGCCCACGATCGCGTCCTTGAAGACCAGACCGAGGACGCCGATCGGAATCGAGCCGACGATCACCAGCCAGCCCATCTTGGCGTCCTGCTCGGAGCGCAGGGCCTTCGTGTACAGGGAACGGAACCAGGTGGAGATGATCCGCGCGATGTCCTTGCGGAAATAGATCAGGACGGCGGCCTCGGTGCCGATCTGGGTGATCGCGGTGAAGGCCGCTCCTGGGTCGTGCCAGCCGGCGAACGCCGCGGTCAGCCGCAGGTGGGCGCTGGAGGAGATCGGGAGGAACTCCGTAAGCCCCTGGACGAGACCGAGGATTAGGGATTCGAACCAGCTCATGTCGGGGTGCGCTCGTCCTTGTGATCGTCGGGCAGTTCGCGTCCGATGCTAGGGCCCGTGCGAAGTGCCACTGACCACTGGGGGGTGCTGGGGCGTCAGTTCGTACGCCGAATCCCGGGATCGCGGGGGTGCCAGGCGGTGCCGCTTGCGCCAGGCGACGGCTCCGGCCGCCACCACCGAGACCACGATGAAGCCGAAGGAGACCAGGAAGGCGGGCGAACCGGGGGAGGAGGCGCTGGCCCCGGCGATCACGTAGGCGGTGGTGTTCGGTACCACGCCGAGCGCCGTCGCGAGGAGGAACGGACCCCAGCCGCAGCGGGACACCGCCGCGCAGTAGTTGGCCACCACGAAGGGCACGCCCGGAAAGAGCCGGACGGCGAGCATCGAGCGGAAGCCGTGCCGGCTGAGCTGGCCGTCCGCCGCCTCGATCCAGCGGCCCCGCAGGTACGGACGCAAAGCGTCCTGGCCCATGATCCGGCCGAGGCCGAAGGCGATCGCGGCGCCGAGGACGGTACCGCCGACCGCTGCGACGAGGCCGAACTGGGTGCCGAAGACGGCTCCCGCGGCCAGATTCAGCAAGGGGCGCGGTACGAAGGCCGCCGCGCACACACCGTACGCGGATGCGAACAGCAGGACCGCCGTGCCCACCGGGAGGCCCGAGGGCCAGCCCTCCGAGAGCAGGCGCTGGGGCTCGAACAGCAGCACGCACAGGCCGGCCGCGACGAGCAGCACGACGAGCAGCGACAGCCGGGTCCACGGCGCGAGGAGGAGGGACATCCCGGGAGACTAGCCGACGTATGCGGCGTCGCGCCGTAATCTGGTCCTCATGCTGTCGAACGACCGGCGACCCCCGAGGGTTCCCGGCAGCCCCCTCGCGGACACCCTGCTGGACCGGCTGACCAGGACGTACGCGGCAGCGGCCGACCCCGCGCGGGCCGAGGCGACGGCCGCGTACATGAAGGGCGTCGCACCCTTCCTCGGCATCCCGACGCCGCTGCGCCGCGAACTGTCGAAGGCCGTGACCCGGGACGCCCCCGAGCCGTCGGAGGCGGACTGCGCGGCGCTCGCACTGCGCTGCTGGCGGCTCCCCGAGCGCGAGTACCACTACTTCGCGGTGGACTACCTGCGCCGCCACGTCTCCAGGTGCTCCTCCGGCTTCCTGGCGGTGGTCCGGCACCTGATCGTCACCGTCCCCTGGTGGGACACCGTCGATCTGCTGGCCGCGCACACGGTCGGCCCGCTGGTGGCCGCCGACCCGGAGCTGGCGGAGGTGATGGACGAGTGGATAGAGGACGAGGACCTGTGGCTCGCCCGCGCCGCCCTGCTGCACCAGCTCCGCTACAAGGACGCCACCGACACCGGGCGCCTCTTCGCCTACTGCCGCCGCCGGGCCGGCCACCCGGACTTCTTCCTGCGCAAGGCCATCGGCTGGTCCCTGCGGGAGTACGCGAAGACCGACCCCGGCGCGGTACGCGCCTTCGTCGAGGCCGAACGCGGCACCCTGGCCCCGCTGTCCGTGCGCGAGGCACTCAAGAACCTCTGAGGGCCCGCCGGTCCGTCCGTTAAATCATTCGACGGGCCCGGGACGGTCCGGCACGATCAGGGGCATGTCCCGGTTCGCCTTCCCCGCAGCGCCGTCCGCAGTCGCGGACGCGCCGAAGGCTGCCGAATCCGCGTTTCCCGCAGAGGCCTTCGCCGCATTCGACGGCGCACGAAGCTGACCCTTCCCGGATCGTCCGGCGGACCCCGCAGGGGGAGGGTCGGCTCGGTTCAGGGGTCCCGATCGTGCTTCGAGCAACGGGAAAAGACATCATGGCCAAGACGGCCTTCGTGCGGACCAAGCCGCACCTCAACATCGGCACCATGGGTCACGTCGACCACGGCAAGACCACCCTCACCGCCGCCATCACCAAGGTCCTCGCCGAGCGCGGCGGCGCCTCCTTCGTGCCCTTCGACCGCATCGACCGGGCCCCCGAGGAGGCCCGGCGCGGCATCACCATCAACCTCACGCACGTCGAGTACGAGACCGACACCCGGCACTACGCCCACGTGGACATGCCCGGCCACGCGGACTACATCAAGAACATGGTCACCGGTGCCGCGCAGCTCGACGGGGCGATCCTCGTCGTCTCCGCCCTCGACGGGGTCATGCCGCAAACGGCCGAGCACGTGCTCCTCGCCCGGCAGGTCGGCGTCGACCACATCGTCGTCGCGCTGAACAAGGCCGACGCCGGAGACCCCGAGCTGACCGACCTGGTCGAGCTGGAGGTCCGCGAGCTGCTCACCGCGCACGGCTACGGCGGGGACGCGGCGCCGGTCGTACGGGTCTCCGGGCTCGGGGCGCTGGAGGGCGACCCGCGGTGGACCGGGGCGGTCGAGGCGCTGCTGGACGCGGTGGACACGTACGTGCCGACGCCGGTGCGGTACACGGACGCGCCGTTCCTGCTGCCGGTGGAGAACGTGCTGACCATCACCGGGCGCGGGACCGTCGTGACCGGAGCCGTCGAGCGCGGCAGCGTACGCCTCGGCGACCGCGTCGCGATCCTGGGCGGCGACGGCGAGCCGGCCGAGACGGTCGTCACCGGACTGGAGACCTTCGGGAAGCCGATGGAGTCCGCCGAGGCCGGGGACAACGTCGCGCTGCTGCTGCGCGGGGTCCCGCGCGACGGCGTCCGCCGCGGGCACGTGGTGGCCGCGCCCGGCAGCGTGTCGCCCAAGCGGCGCTTCACCGCGCAGGTGTACGTGCTCTCCGGGCGCGAGGGCGGCCGTACGACTCCGGTCGCCACCGGCTACCGGCCGCAGTTCTACATCCGCACCGCCGACGTGGTGGGGGACGTGGACCTGGGCGGGGCCGGCGTGGCCCGGCCCGGGCAGACGGTCACGATGACCGTCGAGCTCGGGCGGGACGTCCCGCTGGAGCCGGGGCTCGGCTTCGCGATCCGCGAGGGCGGGCGGACGGTCGGCGCGGGAACCGTGACGGCCGTCCTGGGATGACCCGGCCGACCTGAGGCGGACCCCTCTGTGGTGACGGCGGAGCTGCTGCGCCAGACTGCCGTCACCACAGGCATGCGCGAAAGCAGAGGGGCGGGCGGAGATGGGCGGCGACACGGCACTGGTGCTGGGCGGCGGGGGACTGACGGGCGTGGGCTGGGAGTGCGGAATCCTGTACGGGCTCGCCCGCGCGGGCGTCGACCTCACCACCGCAGACCTCGTCGTCGGCACCTCGGCGGGCTCGGTGGTCGGCGCCCAGCTCACCTGCGGGCAGCTGTCCGTGCGGGAGCTGTACGAGCGCCAGCTCGGCGACGCCACCGGGGAGATCGCCGCGAGACTGGGGGCCGGGGTGATCGCGCGGTACGCCGTCGCGATGGTCCGCTCCCGCAACGCGACGGCCTACCGGCAGCGGGTCGGCGCCATGGCGCTGGCCGCCGACACCGGGGCGGAGGCCGATCGGCGCGCGGTGCTCGCCGCCCGGCTGGTCTCGCACGAATGGCCCGAGCGGCGGCTCGTCGTCACCGCCGTGGACGCGGTCACCGGCGAACCGGCCGACTTCGACCGGGAGAGCGGCGCGGGGCTCGTCGACGCGGTCTCGGCGAGCTGCGCGGTGCCGGGGGTGTGGCCGCCGGTGACGGTCGGCGGACGGCGCTTCATCGACGGAGGCGTCCGCTCCGCGACCAACGCCGATCTCGCCGCGGGATACGACCGCGTCGTGATCATCGCGCCGATCTCGCTCGGCTCCGGGCTCGTCCCCTCGCCGGCCGCGCAGGCCGCACGGCTGCGGGAAGCGGGGGCGCGGGTCCTGGTGATCACCCCGTCGGCGGAGGCCCGCAAGGCGTTCGGGCGCAACGTACTCGACCCCGCCCGGCGGGACCCCGCGGCGCGGGCCGGTCTGGCGCAGGGGGCGGAGCACGCCGAGGAGGCGGCCGCGGTCTGGTCCGCCTGAGCCGGGTCCGATCCGGTCCCGCCCCCTGGCCGACCGTCCCGTTGCGGACCGCCCGACAATGGTGGGGTGAGCGACGAACAGATCCCGGTCGTCCGGGACGTGGGCCAGGGCACCGCCAAGCTGATGCCGGACGTGGACGCGGAGCGGGCCTGGCTGCTGACCGTCGACGGGTCCCCGCAGTCGTATGTGGACCTGGACGATCCGGAACACCTGGAATTCGAGTACGCACGCCGCCTCGCGCACGTCCTGGACTGCGCGGCGGAGCCCGGGCGCGCACTGGACCTCCTGCACCTGGGCGGCGGCGCGCTCACCCTGCCCCGCTACGCGGCGGCGACCCGGGCGGGATCCCGGCAGGCGGTCGTCGAGTTCGACGCCGGCCTGGTCGACATGATCGCCGAACACCTGCCGCTGCCGGAGGGGTCCGGGATCACGGTGCACACCGCCGACGCCCGGGCCTGGCTGGAGGCGGTGCCGGCCGCGAGCGCGGACGTGGTGGTGGCCGACGTCTTCGGCGGCTCGCGGGTGCCGGCGCAGCTGACGTCGGTGGAGTACGCGCGGGCGGCGGCGCGGGTGCTGCGGCCCGGCGGGCTGTACGCGGCGAACCTGGCCGACGGGGCGCCGTTCGACTTCCTGCGGGCGCAACTGGCGAACTTCGCGGCGGCGTTCGGGGAGCTGGCGCTGGTCGCGGAGCCGGGCGTGCTGCGGGGGCGGCGGTTCGGGAACGCGGTGCTGCTGGCTTCCGATGCCGGGCTCCCGGTGGCCGCGCTGGCCCGGCGGTGCGCGGGTGACGTGTTTCCCGCGAGGGTGGAGTACGGGGACGGGCTGGTCCGGTTCATGAAGGGCGCGGCGCCCGTGGCCGACGTGGACGCGGCGCCCTCGCCGGCCCCGCCGGAGGGTGCGTTCTCGCTGGGCTAAGCCCTCTTGTCGCCGCGCCGTGTCGGGTCCCCGCCCCCGTGTACCGCGCCTCACATGCGGGCGGGGCTGGAGGAAAAAACCTAGCCG
>NZ_JARAYQ010000168.1:0-18823 GCF_033794505.1 Streptomyces sp. MB09-01
GCACCCCGCCGCCCTTCGGCGCACCCGGCACCCCGCCGCCCTTCGGCGCACCCGGCACCCCGCCGCCCTTCGGCGCACCGGGTGCTGCGGCCCCGGTCGTCCAGCCCCCGGCCGGCGGCGGCAACGACAAGCGCACCCAGCTGATGATCGTCGGCGCGGCCCTGCTGGCCATCGTCCTCATCGTCGGCGGCGGCCTCTGGTACGTCTCCGGCGACGGCGACGCCGAGGGCACGAAGGACACCGCGAACGGCGGCCCCGCCAAGCCGGGGGACGACAAGTCCCAGCCCGGTGCGGGCGGCAGCGAGAAGGTGCCCTCCAACATCAAGTCGAAGGTGCTGGTCAACCAGCCGAGCCCGACCCCGGACGAGATGGTCCAGGTCCCCGGTTCCTGGCTGACCGACTCCACCTACATCAAGTCCGACGTGTACAAGATCGTCGGCTACAACGTCGTCGACGGCGGCGTGAAGTGGGAGGTCCCCCTCCCCGGTGAGCTCTGCGGAGCCTCCCGGCACGTCTCCGACAACAAGGCGGCGGTGATCTTCCGGCCCACGAAGCCCACGCCGGAGGTCAAGTACCCGGCGTGCACCGAGGTCGGCGTCATCGACCTGAACGCCGGCAAGCTCCTCTGGAGCGGCCAGGCCAAGGGCGCCACCAGCGGCGACAAGCCCGTGTCCTACTACGAGGTCACCCTCAGCGGGCAGACGGTCGCCGCCGGCGGCCCCTCGGGCGGCGCCGCCTGGAACCTCGCCGACGGCAAGTCCCTGTGGCTGCCCAAGGTCGACGGCGAAGGCTGCCGCGACGTCGGCTACGGCGGCGGCGAGGCCCTCGCCGTCATCCGCAGGTGCGGCCAGAGCTCCAGCACGACCCTGTACGCGCAGGCCCTCGACCCGGCCACCGGCGCGCCGCAGTACTCGTACAAGCTCTCCGCGGGCATCGAGAACGCCAGCATCGTCTCCACCAAGCCCCTGATCGTCGGGGCCGACGTCGGCAAGACCGCCAAGAACGCCAGCGGCGTCAGCGACCTCTTCGTCCTCGACGCCACGGGCCAGCTGAAGACGAAGATCTCGCTCTCCTCCGGCACCTTCGGCGGCGAGTGCCACACCGAGGTCGAGCGGTGCGCCGGCATGATCGTCGGCAACGGCAAGCTCTACCTGCCCTCCTACGAGCACCAGGGCAAGGACGCCTACGGCAAGACCAACGAGCTGCTCTCCTTCGACCTGGAGACCGGCAAGCAGACCACCGACCGCGCCGACGCGGGCGAGCGGTACAAGCTGTACCCGCTGCGCATGGACGGGTCGAACATCATCGCCTACAAGGAGCCCCCTTACGACAAGGGCGGCCAGGTCGTCAGCATCGACGGCAAGACGATGAAGGAAACCGTCCTGATGGAGAACCCGTCGGACAAGACGACCCAGCGCATCGAGACGGGCTACTCGCCCGGCTACCACGAGTACCGCTACCACAACGGGAAGCTCTTCCTCGCCCGCACCGCGGTCAAGAAGCCGTACTCCGCCACGTCCGACCCGGAGTTCATCTTCACCGCCTTCACCGCGAGCTGATCCGTCCGCACGCCGCGCAGCAGCCCCCGGAAGGTCCGCCTTCCGGGGGCTTCTGCGCGGTAACCCCCGCGCTCCGTCGAACAAGCGTGTAGCTTGCCGGGTCAGAAGGGTGGGGGGTGGGTACCTCAATGGGCGTACGGGTCGTGGTGGTCGACGAGCACCGGCTGCTGGCCGAGGCACTGGCCTCTGCCCTGAAACTGCGCGGCCACCGGGTCCTGGCGGCCGCCGCCCCGGCCGCGGGCGCCGCCGAGCTGGTCATCGGACGGGCCCCGGAGGTCTGCCTGTTCGGGACGGCGACCCCCGCCGAGGCCGGGGTCTTCGAGCCCGTCGTCCGCATCAAGCGGGAGCGCCCGCAGATCGCCGTCGTCGTCCTCGGACCGGTGCCCAGCCCGCGCGGGATCGCGGCCGCCTTCGCCGCCGGCGCCTCCGGGTACGTACGCCAGGACGAGCGCATCGAGGGCGTGGAGCGGGCCCTGGCCAAGGCGCGGGCGGGCGAGGTGGCGATCGCCCCGCAGCTGCTCCAGGGCGCCTTCGCCGAGCTCCTGAACCCCGCCGCCCAGCCCGACGACGAGGGGAGCCGGCTGCTGCGCCTGCTCACCCCGCGCGAGGTGGAGGTGCTGGTGCGGGTCGCCGAGGGCGAGGACACGCGGCTGATCGCCGCGGGCATGGCGATCGCGCCGAGCACCGCCCGCACGCACGTGCAGCGGGTGCTGATGAAGCTGGGCGTGGGATCGCGGCTGGAGGCGGCCGCGCTGGCCGCCCGTACCGGCCTGCTGGACCGGGCGCTGCCGGTGCGGCCGGCCGCCGCCGCGCGGGACTGACGGGCCGCGGCGGCGCACCGGCGGGCGCGCGCGGGCCCGCCGCCGGCCGGGTGCGGCCGTCCGAGGTCCCGGTGCGGCCCGCCGGCCGCCCGCCGCCGATTTCCCCGCGGGCGTCGAATCGGGTAAGCCAGTGTCCTAGCACGCGCACGCTCCCGCGCGTGCTCCCCCGCGAGAGGCAGTAGGCGAGTGAGCAAGTACCTGGTAACCGGTGGCGCCGGATACGTCGGCAGCGTGGTCGCGGCCCACCTCCTGGAGGCCGGCCACGAGGTCACCGTCCTCGACGACCTCAGCACCGGCTTCCGCGTCGGCGTCCCGGCGGGCGCCGCCTTCATCGAGGGCCGCATCCAGGACGCCGCCCGCCACCTGGACTCCTCCTACGAAGCAGTGCTGCACTTCGCGGCCTCCTCGCAGGTCGGCGAGTCCGTGGTGAACCCGGGCAAGTACTGGGAGAACAACGTCGGCGGCACGCTCGCCCTGCTCGGCGCCATGCGCGAGGCGGGCGTGCGCAAGCTGGTGTTCTCCTCCACCGCCGCCACCTACGGGGAGCCGACGGAGGGCCTGCTCACCGAGGCCTCGGTGACCGCGCCGACCAACCCGTACGGCGCCTCGAAGCTGGCCGTCGACCACATGATCGCGGGGGAGTGCGTGGCGCACGGCCTGGCCGCGGTGTCCCTGCGCTACTTCAACGTGGCCGGGGCCTACGGGGAGTTCGGCGAGCGGCACACCCCCGAGACGCACCTGATCCCGCTGGTCCTCCAGGTCGCGCTGGGCGAGCGCGAGTCGATCTCGGTGTTCGGCGAGGACTACCCGACTCCGGACGGCACCTGCGTGCGCGACTACATCCACGTCGCCGACCTGGCGGAGGCCCACCTGGCCGCCCTGCGGGTCGCCGCCGAGGGCGAGCACCTGATCTGCAACCTGGGCAACGGCAGCGGGTTCTCGGTCCGCGAGGTCGTCGAGACGGTCCGCAAGGTCACCGGCCGGGAGATCCCCGAGGTCGTCGCCCCGCGCCGGGCCGGCGACCCCGCGATGCTGGTCGCCTCCGCGCGCACCGCCCACGAGCGCCTCGGCTGGACCCCGAGCCGCTCGGACCTGACCGGCATCATCACGGACGCGTGGAACTTCGCGCGCACGCACACCTCCTGACCCACGGGTAGCCTCCCGGAACACCGCTGTCCTGCGCGCCCCCCGCACCCTGCCCGGTGCGGGGGGCGCGTGCGTTCGGGCCGTGCGCTGCCGCCAGGCGCTGTGCGCGGGCGCCCGGCGTGCACACGCCGGGTGAATTGCCCACCGTGCAACTGCCCGTGGCACGCGCCGGTACGGAAGCCGCCATCCGGACCTGCGGTACAGGTGATTTCAAGCCACCACAAAGGCAGTTCAGAACCGCTGCGCGGGAAAATCGCTGGGAAAACTTCTGCTATTCGGCCAACCGCGAGCGGCACCCGGCCCTACGCTGATGCGTGACACCGGTGGGGGCCGGTGTTGATTCAGGGGTCGAGACAAGTCGGGTACGGCGTCCGGTCCGGGGTAGTGCAGAGGTGTCACGGCGGCGGCCGGGGCAGCTGCGGATCACCCGGTCCGGGCGCCGTACCCGCCGTCGTCCGTTCCCCTACCCTTGGGGGTTTTGTGGTTCGTATCCGGGTTCTCGTCGTCGACGATCACCGCATCTTCGCCGAATCGCTCGCAGCCGCGCTCGCGGCCGAGCCGGACGTGGACGTGTCCGCGGCCGGCAGCGGTCCCGCCGCGCTGCGCTGCCTCGAACGCGCGGTGGCCGAGGGCCGCCGCTTCGACGTCCTGCTGGTCGACGCCGATCTCGGCGCGGTCGCCGGGGCCGTGCCCGCCCCGCGGGAGCCGGCCTCCGGGCCGCCGCCGCCCGGCTCGGACGGGATCGCGCTGGTCGCCGGGGTGCGGGTGACCCACCCCGGGGTGCGTACGGTCGTGCTCGCCGAGCGCGACGACCCGCGCCGGGCCGCGCACGCGCTGCAGGCCGGGGCCTCGGGCTGGGTGGCGAAGGACTGCTCGCTCTCGCGGCTGCTGGCCGTCATCCGCGGGGTCCTGCGGGAGGAGACCCACCTGCCGCCCGCGCTGCTGACCGGAGTGCTCCGGGAGTTGACCGCGGCGCGCAAGCACCGCACGGACAGCGAACGGCTCGTGGAGTCGCTCACCCCGCGCGAACACGAGGTGCTGCGCTGCATGGTGGCGGGCCTGGGCCGCAAGGACGTGGCCGCGCGCCTGTTCCTGTCCCCGCACACCGTCCGCACCCACATGCAGAACGTGCTGGGCAAGCTCGGTGTGCACTCCACCCTGGCGGCGGTGGCGCTGGCCCGGCGGGCCGGCGTACGACCGGCCGACCTAGCCGGGGATGTTGTCGAACGGAGCGGTCAACTGGCGTAGCAGCCCGGCGAGATCACCGCGCTGGTTCTGCGAGAGCTGGGCCAGGATCGCCCGCTCCTGCGCCAGCAGCCCGGCGAGGGCCTGGTCCGCACGGTCCCGGCCCTCGGGGGTGAGCCGCACCAGGACCCCGCGGCGGTCGCTGGGGTCCGGGAGCCGCTCGACGAGGCCCTTCTTGGCGAGCCGGTCGATGCGGTTGGTCATGGTGCCGGAGGTGACCAGGGTCTGGGTCAACAGCTGGCCGGGGGAGAGCTGGTAGGGCGCGCCGGCCCGGCGCAGGGACGTCAAAACGTCGAACTCCCACGGCTCCAGGCCGTGCTCGGAGAAGGCCAGCCTGCGGGCGCGGTCGAGGTGGCGTGCGAGCCTGCTGACGCGGCTCAGTACCTCGAGCGGTTCCACGTCGAGGTCAGGGCGCTCCCGCCGCCATGCCGCCACCAGTCGGTCGACCTCGTCCTCCATGCGGATCAGTGTAAGGGGTATGTCGATGTGAAGTCTCTTCACACCGAGTATCTCGACCATGAGTATCTTGACATCGAGATATAAATCGCGTGAGCATGGGGCATGGAGGGGGCCGGAACAGATTCCGCTTCCGACCGCCCCGCCAGCAGGGAGGCTCGAACATGTATTCCGATATCGCGCACTGCGGGACCCCCACGTCCACCGCGCCCTCCGCTCCCACCTGGGACCCCCAGCAGTACCTCCGGCACGCAGGCCACCGCACACGGCCCTTCCTGGACCTCCTCACCCGCATACCCGAACTCCCCAGCAAGCCCGCCCGCATCGCCGACCTCGGCTGCGGGCCCGGCAATGTCACCGCGCTCCTCGCCGACCGCTGGCCCGGCGCCCGCATCACCGGCTTCGACCTCTCCCCGGAAATGCTCCACCGCGCCACCCAGGAGCACGCCGGTCCCACCACCGGCGGCGGCAGCCTCGACTTCCGCCACGGGGACCTCGCCGGCTGGCTCCCCGAGGAGCCCTACGACCTGATCGTGTCCAACGCCGCCCTGCAGTGGGTCCCCGGCCACGCCGGCTCCTTCGGCGCCTGGATCAACAGCCTGCGCCCCGGCGGCACCTTCGCCTTCCAGATCCCCGGCAACTTCACCGCCCCCAGCCACGCCCTGCTCGCCGAACTGTGCGACACCCCGCGCTGGCGGTCCCGGCTCGCCGGCCACGGCGCCCGCTACATCCACATCCTCGAACCCGCCGAATACCTTGCCCGGTTCACCGCGCTCGGTTGCGCCGCCGACGTCTGGGAGACCACCTACCACCAACTGCTCCAAGGCCCCGACCCCGTGCTCGACTGGGTCAAGGGCACCGCCCTGCGGCCCGTCCTCACCGCCCTCGGCGACGACCGCGAAGCCACGGACGCCTTCCTCGCCGAATACCGCGACCGGCTGCGCGTGGCCTACCCGGCCGGGCCCCGGGGCACCGTCTTCCCGTTCCGCCGGATCTTCGCCGTCGCCCGCAAGGAGGCCTGACCGTGCTCACCGCCGTCGACCACGTCCAACTCGCCGCGCCGCCGGACTCGGAGGACCGGCTCCGCGCCTACTACACCGACGTACTCGGCATGACCGAGATCCCCAAACCGCCCGTCCTCGCCGCACGCGGGGGCTGCTGGTTCGCCGCCGGGCCCGTACAGCTGCACCTCGGCATCGAGGAGGACTTCCGGCCCGCCCGCAAAGCCCATCCGGGACTGCGGGTGACCGGGATCGAGGCGTACGCGAGCAGACTGGAGGAGCGGGGGGCCAAGGTCGTCTGGGACGACGACCTGCCCGGCCACCGCCGCTTCTACTCCGAGGACCCCGTCGGCAACCGGCTCGAATTCCTTGAAGAGCACAGCCTGGAACAGCAGGCCCTGGAAGAGTGCGGCTGACCCGACCCGCACGCACCACACGACGGCGCCCCGCCACCGACCATCCGGTGACGGGGCGCCGTCGTACGCGCGCCTCGGTGCTCGGCCTTTGCGGCCCGTGCTCAGCTCTTGCGGCGGCCCACCAGCTGCGGCTTCGACTCCAGCCCGTCCAGCCCGTGCCAGGCCAGGTTCACCAGGTGCGCGGCCACCTCGGCCTTCTTCGGCTTGCGGACGTCCAGCCACCACTGCCCGGTCAGCGCCACCATCCCGACCAGCGCCTGCGCGTACAGCGGCGCCAGCTTGGGATCGAAGCCCCGCGCCTTGAACTCCAGACCCAGGATGTCCTCGACCTGTGTGGCGATGTCACTGATCAGCGAGGCGAACGTGCCGGTCGACTGCGCCACGGGAGAGTCCCGGACCAGGATCCGGAAACCGTCCGTGTACGACTCGATGTAGTCCAGCAGCGCGAACGCCGCCTGCTCCAGCAGCTCCCGCGGATGCCCGGCCGTCAACGCCCCCGTCACCCCGTCCAGCAGCTGGCGCATCTCCCGGTCCACGACCACCGCGTACAGCCCCTCCTTGCCCCCGAAGTGCTCGTACACCACCGGCTTGGACACCCCGGCCTTCGCCGCGATCTCCTCCACCGACGTGCCTTCGAAGCCCTTCTCCGCGAACAGGGTCCGGCCGATGTCCAGCAGTTGCTGACGCCGCTCCGCGCCCGTCATCCTGACCCGGCGGCCGCGCCTGGGCTTGTCGCTGCTGGAATTACTGCCGTCGATCGCCACGCCCCCCATCATGCCGCTTTCGCGTCGCTTTCCCTGCGCCGGGCGTCGATGCGGGCCGCCGACGGCCAGCGCACGTCCGTGGCCCAGCCCAGCTGCTCGAACCAGCGGATCAGCCGCGCGCTGGAGTCGATCTGGCCGCGCAGCACACCGTGCCGCGCCGAGGTCGGATCGGCATGGTGCAGGTTGTGCCAGGACTCCCCGCAGGACAGCACCGCCAGCCACCACACGTTGCCGCTGCGGTCCCGGGACTTGAACGGCCGCCTGCCCACCGCGTGGCAGATCGAGTTGATCGACCACGTCACGTGGTGCAGCAGCGCGACACGCACCAGCGAACCCCAGAAGAACGCCGTGAACGCGCCCCACCAGGACATCGTCACCAGACCGCCCACCAGCGGCGGGATCGCCAGCGACAGGATCGTCCAGAAGATGAAGTCGCGCGAGATCCGCCGGATCGCCGGATCCTTGATCAGGTCCGGCGCGTACTTCTGCTGATCGGTCTGCTCCTCGTCGAAGAGCCAGCCGATGTGCGCCCACCACAGCCCCTTCATCAGGGCCGGCAGCGTCTCCCCGAACCGCCACGGCGAATGCGGGTCGCCCTCGTGGTCCGAGTACTTGTGGTGCTTGCGGTGATCCGCCACCCAGCGCACCAGCGGCCCCTCCACCGCCATCGAACCCATCACGGCCAGGACGATCCGCAGCGGCCGCTTCGCCTTGAAGGAACCGTGCGTGAAGTAACGGTGGAAACCGATGGTGATCCCGTGGCAGGCCAGGAAGTACATGAACACCATCAGGCCCACGTCCAGCCAGCTCACCCCCCAGCCCCACGCCAGCGGGACGGCCGCCAGCAGGGCCACGAAGGGAACGGTGATGAACAGCAGCAGAGCGATCTGCTCGATGGACCGCTTGTTCTCGCCGCCGAGGGTCGCGGACGGCGCAGATGACTCGGAGGGCGCCGAGGCGCCCTCGATCAGATCGGGACTGGTGGTCATGGGTGTCCCCTGGGGGGTGAGAGAAGTCGGCAGGCTCCCTGGCTACGAACCCTACGGACCCGTAACCTACGGCATCGTAAGTATGGCAAAGCCGGGTCGCGAGGCAAGAGGACCGCGACCGGGGCACGAGGCGCGCGCCGACCGTTCACGCGCCGCCTAGTGAGACGTCTGCCCAGGCACACGCGTCGGACACCTATCCTGGTCCCGTCGGACAGCGCGGTCCGCACGGGCAGCCCGAGCTGCGCATCAGGAGCGACGATCCCCCGGACACGATCCGCAGGGCATCGGAGCGCGCGGCCGGCAGCCCACCGCCCAGTAGCGCTCGAACACTGCAAGGAGCCGCACCTGTGAGCAGTGCTGACCAGGCCCCCCAGGGCCAGGCCCCCGTCACCCCGGCCGCCACCGCCAACGCGGAGCTGCGCGCGGACATCCGCCGCCTCGGCGACCTCCTCGGGGAGACCCTCGTACGCCAGGAGGGCCAAGAACTCCTCGACCTCGTCGAAAAGGTGCGCGCCCTCACCCGCACGGACGGCGAAGCCGCCGCCGAGCTGCTCGGCGACACCGACCTGGAGACCGCCGCCAAGCTCGTACGCGCCTTCTCCACCTACTTCCACCTCGCCAACGTCACCGAGCAGGTGCACCGCGGCAAGGAACTGCGCGCCCACCGTGCCGCCGAGGGCGGGCTCCTCGCCCGCACCGCCGACATGCTGAAGGACGCCGACCCCGAACACCTGCGCGAGACGGTCAAGAACCTCAACGTCCGGCCCGTCTTCACCGCACACCCCACCGAGGCGGCCCGCCGCAGCGTCCTCAACAAGCTGCGCCGCATCGCCGCCCTCCTGGAAGAGCCCGTCACCGGCGCCGGCGACCGCCGCCGACACGACCTGCGCCTCGCCGAGAACATCGACCTCGTCTGGCAGACCGACGAGCTGCGCGTGGTCCGCCCCGAGCCCGCCGACGAGGCCCGCAACGCCATCTACTACCTCGACGAGCTGCACGCCGGCGCCGTCGGCGACGTCCTCGAAGACCTCGCCGCCGAGCTCCAGCGCGTCGGCGTCGAGCTGCCCGCCGGCACCCGCCCGCTCACCTTCGGCACCTGGATCGGCGGCGACCGCGACGGCAACCCCAACGTCACCCCCGACGTCACCCGGGACGTGCTGATCCTCCAGCACGAGCACGGCATCACCGACGCACTCGAACTCATCGACTTCCTGCGCGGCCTGCTGTCCAACTCCATCCGCTACACCGGGGCCACCGAAGAGCTCCTCGCCTCCCTCCAGGCCGACCTCGAACGCCTCCCCGAGATCAGCCCCCGCTACAAGCGGCTGAACGCCGAGGAGCCCTACCGCCTCAAGGCCACCTGCATCCGGCAGAAGCTCCTCAACACCCGCGAGCGCCTCGCCAAGGGCACCCCCCACGAGGAGGGCCGCGACTACCTCGGCACCGCCGAGCTGCTCACTGACCTCACCCTCATCCAGACCTCCCTGCGCGAGCACCGCGGCGCCCTCTTCGCCGACGGCCGCATGGACCGCACCATCCGCACGCTGGCCGCCTTCGGCCTCCAGCTCGCCACCATGGACGTACGCGAGCACGCGGACGCCCACCACCACGCGCTCGGGCAGCTCTTCGACCGGCTCGGCGAGGAGTCCTGGCGCTACGCCGACATGCCCCGCGAATACCGCGGCAAGCTCCTCGCCAAGGAACTGCGCTCGCGCCGTCCCCTGGCCCCCACCCCGGCGCCCCTCGACGCCGCCGGCCAGAAGACCCTCGGCGTCTTCCTCGCCATCAAGGACGCCTTCGAGAAGTTCGGCCCCGAGGTCATCGAGTCGTACATCATCTCGATGTGCCAGGGCGCCGACGACGTGTTCGCCGCCGCGGTGCTCGCCCGCGAGGCCGGCCTCATCGACCTCCACGGCGGCTGGGCCAAGATCGGCATCGTCCCGCTCCTGGAGACCACCGACGAGCTGCGCGCCGCCGACGTCATCCTCGACGAAATGCTCGCCGACCCCTCCTACCGGCGCCTCGTCTCCCTGCGCGGCGACGTCCAGGAGGTCATGCTCGGCTACTCCGACTCCAGCAAGTTCGGCGGCATCACCACCAGCCAGTGGGAGATCCACCGCGCCCAGCGGCGACTGCGCGACGTCGCCCACCGCTACGGCGTCCGGCTGCGCCTCTTCCACGGCCGCGGCGGCACCGTCGGCCGTGGCGGCGGCCCCTCCCACGACGCGATCCTCGCCCAGCCCTGGGGCACCCTCGAAGGCGAGATCAAGGTCACCGAGCAGGGCGAGGTCATCTCCGACAAGTACCTCGTCCCGTCCCTGGCCCGCGAGAACCTCGAGCTGACCGTCGCCGCCACCCTGCAGGCCTCCGCCCTGCACACCGCGCCCCGCCAGTCCGACGAGGCCCTCGCCCGCTGGGACGCGGCCATGGACACCGTCTCCGACGCCGCCCACGCCGCCTACCGGGCACTCGTCGAGGACCCGGACCTCCCCGCGTACTTCTTCGCCGCCACCCCCGTCGACCAGCTCGCCGACCTCCACCTGGGCTCGCGCCCCTCGCGCCGCCCCGACTCCGGCGCCGGCCTCGACGGCCTGCGCGCCATCCCGTGGGTCTTCGGCTGGACCCAGTCCCGCCAGATCGTCCCCGGCTGGTACGGAGTCGGCTCCGGCCTCAAGGCCCTGCGCGAAGCCGGCCTGCAGGACGCCCTCACCGAGATGGGCGAGCGCTGGCACTTCTTCCGCAACTTCCTGTCCAACGTCGAGATGACGCTGGCCAAGACCGACCTGCGGATCGCCCGCCACTACGTCGACACCCTCGTGCCCGATCACCTCAAGCACGTCTTCACCCGCATCGAGGCCGAGCACGAGCTCACCGTCAACGAGGTCCTGCGCATCACCGGCGGCAGCCGTCTCCTGGACTCCAACCCGGTCCTCCAGCAGACCTTCGCCGTCCGCGACGCCTACCTCGACCCCATCTCCTACCTCCAGGTCTCCCTCCTGGCCCGCCAGCGCGCAGCCGCCGCCCGCGGCGAGGAAGCCGACCCCCTCCTCGCCCGCGCCCTGCTGCTCACCGTCAACGGCGTCGCCGCGGGCCTGCGCAACACCGGCTGAGCCCCCGGACACGACGGAGCCCCCGCACCTCGGTGCGGGGGCTCCGTCACGTCCGGGCCGACTGCCTAGCGGCTACGGCTGCGTGCGACGGCGGCGGACCACCAGCACGCCACCGGCCGCGACCAGCGCGACGGCCAGCGTCGAGACCAGGGCGACCGGCAGGCCGGACCCGGTGCTGGCCAGGTCACCGCCGGCGACCGGGGCCGGCGAGCTCGCCGTGGAGCTCGGCGTACCGGACGGAGAACCGCTGACGCTCCGGCTGGGGGTCACCGACCCGGAAGGGGAGGCCGGCGGGGACGGGTCTTCGACACGGTGCCCGACGGCGTGCCGGACGGAGTCTTCGAAGGCGTCCCGCTCGGCGTCACCGTCGACGGGCAGGTGTGGGACAGGTTGAACCACTCCAGCCGGCCGCCCTTCACCTCGGCGACGGCGGAGGTGAGCTTGGCACCGGGCTCCGAGGCGACGTACGCGTGGTTGTGGTTCGGCGGACCGCAGGAGGTGACCACCTTCTGGCCGCCCGGCGACGCCCCGCACCAGTCAAGAGGTACTCGTGGGTATTCGTGTGCCCTTGTGCGCCTGCATGAGGGAATGTCCGAAGTGGCAATCGGTCTACGACCCCTGGTGACTCAGGAGTTGTACGTCGACTGCGCGCGCTCCAGGCCCTCCTGGATCAGACACTCCACCGAGTCGGCGGCCCGGTCCACGAACCAGTCCAGCTCCTTGCGCTCCGTGGACGAGAAGTCCTTCAGCACGAAGTCCGCCACCTGCATCCGCCCCGGCGGACGGCCGATGCCGCAGCGTACCCGGTGGTAGTCCGGGCCCATCGACTTCGTCATCGACTTCAGACCGTTGTGGCCGTTGTCCCCGCCGCCCAGCTTCAGGCGCAGCGTCGGGTAGTCGATGTCCAGCTCGTCGTGGATCGCGACGATCCGGTCCAGCGGCACCTTGTAGAAGTCGCGCAGGGCCGTCACCGGGCCGCCGGAGAGGTTCATGTACGTCATCGGCTTCGCCAGCACCACCCGGCGGTTCGCCGGTCCCGGCGCGCCGATGCGGCCCTCGACCACCTGGGCCCGGGCCTTGTGCGCCTTGAACTTCCCGCCGATCCGCTCCGCCAGCAGGTCGGCCACCATGAAACCGATGTTGTGGCGGTTGCCCGCGTACTCCGGTCCGGGATTGCCGAGGCCGACGATCAGCCAGGGTGCCGCGTCGTCCGACATCAAAAGCTCCTTAAGGCCTTGAACGAAGACGACCGCCGTCCCGCTCCAGTGGAGCCGGACGGCGGTCGGTCAGCAACTGCTGAGGGGAGAAGGCGAGGCTCAGGCCTCGGTGCCCTCGGCGGCCTCGGCGGCCGGCTCCTCGGCCTGCGGGGCCACGACCTGCAGGACGGCGATGTCGCCGTCGACGGCCAGGGTGGTGCCCTTCGGGAGGACCAGGTCCTTGGCGTGGATGGTGTCGCCGGCGTGGAGGCCCGCGATGGAGACGGTGACCTCGGTCGGGATGTGGGTGGCCTCGGCCTCGACGGAGATCGTGTTCTGGAGGGTCTCCAGCATGTTGCCGCCGGCGGCCAGCTCGCCCTCGGTGACGATCGCGACGTCGACGGTGACCTTCTCGCCCTTCTTGACGATCAGGAAGTCGACGTGGGAGATCGAGCGCTTCAGCGGGTGCTTCTGCACGGCCTTCGGGATGACCAGCTCGGTGCCGGCGTCGCCGAGGTCCAGAGAGATCAGGACGTTCGGGGTGCGCAGCGCCAGCTGAAGGGCGTGGGCGTCGACGTTGACGTGCTTCGGGTCGGTGCCGTGACCGTAGATGACGGCGGGGGTCAGGGCGTCGCGACGGGCCTGACGGGCAGAGCCCTTGCCGAACGTGTCGCGGACCTTGGCGGAAAGCTTGACCTCGGACATGCTCACTCCTCGTGGGGTGACGGAAATGGACGACAGTCACCCGGCCGGAACGGCCTGCTACGAAGAGCGCGTCGATAACGGAGCATCCGTACCGGAAACAGGTACGGCCTCCCTCGCCGAGCAACTCGAGGAGTGTACCCGGCAGGGGAGGCCGTACCCAAAAGGATCTATCGCGGAGCGATTACTGCTGCTCCTCGAAGAGGCTGGTGACCGAACCGTCCTCGAAGACCTCGCGCACCGCGCGCGCGATCATCGGGGCGATCGACAGCACCGTGATCTTGTCGAGCTCCAGGTCGGACGGGTCCGGCAGGGTGTTCGTGAACACGAACTCGCTGACCTTGGAGTTCTTCAGACGGTCGGCGGCCGGGCCCGACAGGATGCCGTGCGTCGCCGTCACGATGACGTCCTCGGCGCCGTGCGCGAACAGCGCTTCGGCCGCGGCGCAGATGGTGCCACCCGTGTCGATCATGTCGTCGACCAGGACGCAGACGCGGCCCTTGACCTCACCGACGACCTCGTGGACGGTCACCTGGTTGGCGACGTCCTTGTCGCGGCGCTTGTGCACGATGGCCAGCGGCGCGTCCAGACGGTCGCACCAGCGGTCGGCCACGCGCACGCGGCCGGCGTCCGGGGAGACGATCGTCAGCTTGGTGCGGTCCACCTTGGCGCCCACGTAGTCCGCGAGGACGTTCAGGGCGGAAAGGTGGTCCACCGGGCCGTCGAAGAAGCCCTGGATCTGGTCCGTGTGCAGGTCGACCGTGAGGATGCGGTCCGCACCCGAGGTCTTCAGCAGGTCCGCGACCAGGCGGGCCGAGATCGGCTCGCGGCCCTTGTGCTTCTTGTCCTGGCGGGCGTACCCGTAGGACGGGATGATCACGGTGATGGAACGCGCCGATGCGCGCTTCAGCGCGTCGATCATGATCAGCTGTTCCATGATCCACTTATTGATCGGAGCCGTGTGGCTCTGGATCAGGAAGCAGTCCGCGCCACGAGCCGACTCCTGGAAGCGGACGTAGATCTCACCGTTCGCGAAGTCGAAAGCCTTGGTCGGCACGAGGCCGACTCCCAGCTGGTGCGCGACCTCCTCGGCCAGCTCGGGGTGGGCGCGGCCGGAGAAGAGCATCAGCTTCTTCTCGCCGGTCGTCTTGATCCCGGTCACAGCACTGTCTCCTCAGACGTGTTGAAGCTGCTCGCCCCCATGTGCGTCCGTCCCGCACACGGTGAGCCAGCCGAATTGCGTGCACCTATCACGGTACGCCGTCGCGGGCGCACCTGTTTCCGGTCAGTTCACCTCAGTGGCGCTCGGAATCCTCCGAGACCGCCGACTGTGCCGCCGTGGCGGCCGCGCTTCCCGGACGCTTGCGGGCCACCCAGCCCTCGATATTCCGCTGCTGGCCACGGGCCACGGCCAGCGCACCGGGCGGCACATCCTTGGTGATCACGGATCCGGCGGCCGTGTAGGCGCCGTCCCCGATCGTGACGGGAGCCACAAACATGTTGTCCGAGCCCGTCTTGCAGTGCGAGCCGACGGTGGTGTGGTGCTTGTGCTCACCGTCGTAGTTCACGAAGACGCTCGCGGCGCCGATGTTCGTGTACTCGCCGATCGTCGCGTCGCCCACGTAGGACAGGTGCGGAACCTTGGTGCCCTCGCCGATCGTCGCGTTCTTCATCTCGACGTACGTGCCGGCCTTCGCCTTCGCGCCGAGGTTCGTGCCCGGACGCAGGTAGGCGAACGGCCCCACGGTCGCCTGCGGGCCCACGACCGCGCCCTCCGCGACCGTGTTGTCCACCCGGGCGCCCGCGCCCACGTGCGTGTCCCTCAGCCGGGTGTTGGGGCCGACCTCGGCGCCCTCGGCGATGTGCGTGGCGCCCAGCAGTTGGGTGCCGGGGTGCACGATCGCGTCCTGCCCGAAGGTGACGGTCACGTCGACGAAGGTGCTCGCCGGGTCGACGACCGTCACGCCCGCGAGCATGGCCTGCTCCAGCAGGCGCGCGTTCAGCAGCGCGCGGGCCTCGGCCAGCTGGACGCGGTTGTTGATCCCGAGGATCTGGCGGTGGTCGCTGCCGACGGCCGCGCCGACGCGGTGCCCCGCCTCGCGCAGGATGCCGAGGACGTCGGTGAGGTACTCCTCGCCCTGGCTGTTGTCGGTGCGGACCTTGCCGAGCGCGTCGGCCAGCAGGGCCCCGTCGAAGGCGAAGACGCCGGAGTTGATCTCGCGGATCGCCCGCTGGGCGTCGGAGGCGTCCTTGTGCTCGACGATGGCCGTCACGGCGCCGCCGGCATCCCGGACGATCCGCCCGTAGCCGGTGGAGTCCGGTACCTCGGCGGTGAGCACGGTGACGGCGTTGCCGTCGGCCTCGTGCGTCGCCGCGAGCCGGCGCAGCGTCTCCCCGGTCAGCAGCGGGGTGTCGCCGCAGACCACGATCACGGTCCCGTCGACCGGGCCGCCGAGCTCTTCGATGGCCATGCGGACGGCGTGCCCGGTGCCGTTCTGCTCGTACTGGACGGCGGTGCGGACGCCGGCGTCGACGTCGGCCAGGTGCGCGGTGACCTGCTCCCGGGCGTGCCCGACGACCACGACGAGGTGGGCGGGGTCCAGCTCACGGGAGGCGGCGACGACGTGACCGACGAGCGAGCGCCCGCAGATCTCGTGCAGAACCTTGGGAGTGGCCGACTTCATGCGGGTGCCTTCACCCGCTGCGAGTACGACGACGGCTGCCGGGCGGTTGGCGCTCACGGGGATGCCCTTCGGCTTCGGGGGTGGACCCGTGAAGGATACCGGGGGGCCAGGGTCCCGAAACGAGGGCCGGGTCCCGACCCTGATGGTCAGGACCCGAACGTGGTTAAGCTCCCCCGCCAGGACTCGAACCCGGACATAAGGCACCAAAAGCCTCAGTGCTGCCAATTACACCACAGGGGATGGCAATCTAGTCTAAAGCGGACATTCGATCTGTCCGGTTCAGCTAGACGCCCCTACTATGCCGCACCAGGCGCCCTCGACGCGACGGTAGATGTCGGCGCTTCGGCTGACGTAAAGGACCAGGCAGCCTTGGTAGTTCTCGCCCACATTCTTCCGGGTGGTCTTCGGGTTGTGCTTCTTCAGGGTTGCCCTGGCGAACCGTGCCGCGTCCGCGCCAACGAGGGCGGCCCAGTGCTCCTCGGCCGCCTTCACGGCGGCTGATTCGTGGATCATCACGCGATAGCGAATCCGTTCCCGGTCGACGCCGATGAGATCCAGCCAGGCCAGGAATACCCGGATGACCCGGGGGTCGCTGTTGATGAACTGCACCTTCTCGCGGCGATCGTAGGACTTGTCCTTCGCCCTCTCCGCCCAATAGAGGGTGACCCCGGCGATGAAGAGCTCCCTGTCGCTGAGCCTTCCGACCTCGGCTCGTGCCGACTCTTGGAGGTGGGTCCGCTGCTCGTCCCGGAGCGCGTTTTCGTGTTCCCAGCGCTTCCGTGAGGCGAGCTGAGCCTGTTCGGCGGGGGTCCGCTGCGGGGTGGGCTTCGGGAGGTCTCTGACCCACAGGGAGATCGAGCTTTTGGAGCAGCCCAGTTCGACCTGGATCTGGTCGTAGGTCATGCCCTGGAGGCGGAGTTCGCGGGCGCGGGCGCGGACGTGGTCCTTGGCGTTCGGGCGCTTCGTCCATTCGGGTGGTGCTTCGCCGTCGAGGAGGCGGTTGAGGACGTCGTTGTTGTGGACGGCGAGGCGGTCGCGGATCTGGCGGCGGCTGAGGCCTTCGCGGCGGAGGGCGACCGCCTGTTCGCGGAGGTCCTCGAAGGTCGCGCTCGTGGTGCGGAGGCCGCCGGTGCCGTCGCCGGGGCGACGTCGGGTTTCGGTCATGTCGCCCATGTCGTCCGGAATGTGGGATTCAGGTCTCGATGCGCGGATGATTCAGTCGTGCGTGCGATTGCCGTTGGTTTGCTGGAATTTTGATCGGGTCTGTGCTGATGGCCGCCCGTACGCTGGACGGCATGACCAGTACGGGGGAAGTGGAAGGCCGCGCTGGGCCGCCTTTGTGGTGGGCGCGGCGGCGGGAAGCCGTGGTGGATGTGCTGCTCGGCGGGGTGTCCGCCGTCGAGTGTGCGTGGGAGGGCGTGGCCTTCGCCCGTGAGGCGGGGGTGCCGACCGCGGTCGGGGTGGCGTTCGGCCTGGCGGTGGGGAGCACGCTCGTGCTGCGGCGGCGGTGGCCGATCGCCGTGGTGCTCGTGGGGATCGCCGTGGCGCCGGCCGCGATGGGGTTCCTGCTCTCGGTGGTGGGGATGTACTCGCTCGCCTCCTCCGAGGTGCCCCGGCGGATCATCGCCACGCTGGCCTCGATGTCGCTGGCCGCGACCTTCGTGGTGATGTACCTGCAGACCCGCGGGGACGTGGAGGCAGATCCGACGCTCGTGGTGGCGCTGTCCGGGTTCGTCGCGGTGGCGCTGACCGTGCCGCCCTTGCTGCTCGGGCTCTACATCGGGGCCCGGCGGCGGTTGATGGAGAGCCTGCAGGAGCGGGCGGACTCGCTGGAGCGGGAGCTGTCGCTGCTGGCGGACCGGGCGGAGGAGCGGGCCGAGTGGGCCCGCACGGAGGAGCGGACCCGGATCGCGCGGGACATGCACGACGTGGTCGCGCACCGGGTGTCGCTGATGGTGGTGCACGCGGCCGCGCTGGAGGCGGTGGTGGCGAAGGATCCGGCGCGGGCCGCGAAGAACGCCGCGCTGGTGGGCGACATGGGGCGGCAGGCGCTGACGGAGCTGCGGGAGATGCTCGGCGTGCTGAGGGCGGCGCCCAAGCCGGTCGCGCCGGTGGCTGCGGCTGCGGCGGCTCCTTCTGCTGCTCGTACGGCCGCGGCGGCGGTGACCGCTGCGCCGGTGGCTCCGGTCGCGCTCGTGGGGTGCGCCGAGGAGGGGCCTTCGCTCGTCGAGCTGGAGGCGCTGGTCGGGCAGTCGCGGGCGGCCGGGATGGTCGTGGAGATGCTGGTGCAGGGCGAGGGGGCGGCGTACGCGGCGGAGGTCGAGCAGACGGCGTACCGCGTGGTGCAGGAGGCGCTCACGAACTGCCACAAGCACGCTCCGGGCGCGCGGGTCGTGGTGCGGATCGCGCATCGGGGCGCGGAGGTGGCGATGCAGGTGGAGAACGGGCCCTGCGAGGGGCAGTCGGACGGGGTCGGGCTGCCGAGCGGGGGGAACGGGCTGGTGGGCATGCGGGAGCGGGTGCTCGGGCTGGGCGGGGTCTTCGTGTCGGGGCCGACGGACGCGGGGGGTTTCCGGGTGTCGGCGGTGCTGCCGGTCCGCTAGGCGCTGGCCTCGGCCGCCCGGGCCGTGCCGTTGCCTCCGGCGGGTCGGCAGGGGCCGGTCGTTGCCGTTGTCGTTGCCGTTGCCGTTGCCGTTGCCGTTGCCGTTGCGGTTGCCGTTGCCCGTGCCGGGGG
>NZ_JARAYQ010000169.1:0-18801 GCF_033794505.1 Streptomyces sp. MB09-01
AGGCGGACCTGGTGGGCTGGGTACTGGGGGTGGAGGTGGGGTCGGGCGTCTCGTCGGCGTTGACGGGTCCGGCGAATAAGGCGAGGACGGCAGCCGCGCAGGTGGCGACGGCGGCGGCCGGTATCAGCTTGCGGTTCACGGTTTCCATTCGGGTTGGGTCGACCCTCGCCCCGGGCGGGGCGAGGGAAGTCTGGTCACAGCGCCGGAGCGGCGCCGCTCCGGCGTGGCGGCCGGCTCGCCCCGGGCGTGGCGGCCGGCTCGAAGCCCCCGGGCGTGGTGGTGACCGAGGCCCCCGGGCGTGGTGGTGACCGAGGCGTTCGCGCGGTTGATCGGGAGTCGCCCGCGGGGCAGGTCCTGTCGAAGAGCTCGGGGAACGGGGGAGCGAGGGGCGAGCGCGCGCTGCCGGTCGCGGATCGGAGGCCGCCGGATCGCGGGGCACGCGACCGCGCCGAGCGGTCGACGCCGGGTCTGGAGCAGGACCTCGCGGACGTTCTGCAGCCGCAGCGGCGGTCGAGTCTGTGCCGTCGCTGTGCCCGTGCGGCATGTTGCCGGGGCTGCCTTCCTAGGGGGTGCGGATCCGGAAGTCCTTCACGGGCGGGACGTCCCACCGTGTGGGGTCCGGAACCTTGGTGGTGCCCCGCAGGGCGGCGAACGGCGCGTCCATCACCGCGGCCGCCGCGACCAGGCCGAGCAGGGCACTGACGCCGCCCGACACGACGTCCAGCAGCACGGGGACCAGCGCGGCCACCGCGACGGCGAGCCGCAGCAGCATCCGGCCGTGAACGGCAGGACGGAAGTACGGCCGGGGGCGTACCGGCCGGGCCCGCAGTCCGGGGGTGGTAGTGCGCAGGTTCGCCGGGTCGGTCAGGTAGCGGTCGGTGTAGTCGAGTGCCGCGTAGCCCCACACCATCTCGCCGGTGTCGGCGACCACGGCCACCGGGTAGGCCGGGTGACCGCGCCGCCTGGCCACCGCCAGGACGGGTTGCCACCGCTCCGGCCAGAGTATCCAGACGTGCCCCCCGGCGAACCGGGGGCCGAACACGGCAAGCTGCTTACGGGCGTTGTCCGGGCCGACCAGACCCCGGAGCAGCCCGTGGACGCCGTACCACTTTCCCTCGGCGTCCCGGACCTTCAGGTGCTGGGCGTGCTCCAGCGGCGGATCGACGAGCACGTTGCTGTCCTCGCGCACGATCCGGTGCCACTCTGCGCCCGCGCACTCGAAGCGGACCGCCACCACGCGGCCCGCCTTCGCGTCCTGGGCCAGCAGACGGTGCGGTGCCGGCAATCGCCGGACGAGCAGGTGCCAGACCGCCTGCGAGGCGACCGCCGCGATCCAGGCGACCAGCGGCAGGGAGCCCAGCACGACGATGGCGGGATGGACTTCGAGGTGGGCGGCGTAACGGAAGGCGGCCAGGGGCGCGATCGCGACCAACAGCATGCCCGCTGCCAGGTACCAGTCGACCGGGTTGCGAGGCAGTACGGACGGCAGCGCCTCCAGGGGTTCGGGGGCGGGCGCCGGCGGCCCGAGCGGCGAGGCCCGATGGGTCATCAGGGCCCACGCCCCGATGCACACCGCACCCACGGCGAGCGCGGCCAGGACGTCCCAGCGGGCGCCGTCGGCCCGGTCGTGAGCGAAGCAGAGGACGACGGCGACTACGGCGCAGCCGAGCGAAGCGGCGCGCAGCGATTCGGTGACGGTGTGTCTCACGGAAGTCCTGGGGGACGGCCTGACAGGGACGAGGAACGAAGATCTGAGGAGCCGAAGATCAACTCAAAGTACCCAGACCGGCCGGGCGGCCAGATGGTTGTATTCCAGAGGCCGGGGCCGGCCACCAAGGGGTGTGGCGTGGCAGTGCCCCGGGAAATCACGTGCTGTGTGCAGGGCGGGCGCGCCAGGATGAGGAACATGACGGGTGAGACGCGGGTGGCAGGCCGACAGGACGGGGCGGCGGGGCGCCCGCTTGCCCTGGTCACGGGGGCCGGACGTTCGGCGGGGATCGCGGCATCCGTGGTACTGGATCTGGCCCGGGCCGGGTGCCCGTGCCCCACTGCATCCGCGCGTCGTACGGAGTCCAGTACGTGAAGGCCACGTCGAGCCGGGAGCGCCCGAAGCACTGCAGAGGGAAGTGGCGTCCCTTCGGGGCGAGAACACGTGCGGTCGAGGCGGACCTGAGTGACACGGCCCTACCGGCTCAGCTCTTCGACAGCGTCGAGCGTGAGCTGGGGAACGTCACCGCACTTGTGCTCTGCCCTTGCGAGTCGGTCGGCTCGGGCCTGTTGGACACCACGGTGGAGAGCTTCGACCTGCACTTCGCGGTCAACGCGCGGGCAACCTGGCTGCTGATCCGGGAATACGGGCTGCGGTTCCGCGGGCCCCACGGCAGCCGGCGGATCGTCAGCCTGACCAGCGACCACACCGCAGGCAACCTGCCCTATGGAGCCAGCAAGGGGGTGATGGACCGGATCACGCTGGCCGCCGCCTGTGAACTCGCCCACCTGGGAGTGACCTGCAACGCGATCAACCCCGGACCGACCGACACCGGGTGGATGACCGAGGAGCAGAAGACGGACCTGATCCGCTGCGCGCCCCTGGGACGCCTCGGTGTGCCGCAGGACTGCGCGAATCTCGTCACGTTCCTCTGCTCCGCAGAAGGCGGGTGGATCAACGCCCAGCTCCTCCAGAGCAACGGCGGCCTCGGGTAGCCGGCTGCCGCTGTCGGTAGCCTGCCGATGTGGCTGAGACCTGGGACGAGCAGCAGTTGATCGCGGACGGCTTCGAGCGCGTGTACGTCGACTCGGAGTGGTACGACGGGCCGCGCAAAGGACTCGCGGTCATCGATGACGTCCCGCACTACTTCGAGGGTCGCGACTGGAACCACGACGACGAGGCCGACGAGTACCGCGTGTGGCCTGCGAGTGAGGCGGCAGTGGCGATGGAGCGCGAGCAGTGGGTGATCTTCGCCAGATGGAACGAGGCTTATGAAGCGGGGACGGTCGAGTCGGGCAGCCATCCGGGGAATGGAGGGATCGATGCCCGCTACGACGAACTGGAATCGCTCCTCGCACCATGCCGACGGGCGCCGGACGGTGCTCGGCGGCTGGTGGGCGAGGTGCGGTTCGACGCCGGAGACCGTTACCGGGCCGACGGGGTCGACCACTGGTTCCGGTGGCGCCCCCTACAGCAGGAGTAGGGGCTCTTTCGGATCATCTGATCGTTGGTCTGAGGGTGTCGCTGACCGATGCCCAGTGGGGGCGAGCCACTGTTGCCGGATCGGACGCCTCGGCGGGGTGGGCGGCGGCGGGATCACCGCCCGGTAATCGACGCGATCGCCTTCAAGTACCGCACGGGGACGCCGTGGATGGACTGCCTGCGCGTTTCGCGTGGCTGGGGCATGTCTCACTGATCCGCGCGCATGTGGTTCGCGCGGTGCGACTGCGCGGTGGCAAGGTGCAGTTATGGATCAAGCAGAGGTATTGCTCATCGGAGGGCGCGCGGGCGTCGGCAAGACGACGGTGGGGTGGGAGGTATCAGCACGTCTGCGCGCCGCGATGGTTGCTCACTGCGTCATCGAAGGCGACTTCATGGGGCAGGCACATCCTGCTCCGGAGGGGGACCCCCGCCGTAGGAAGATCGCCGAGCGCAATCTCACGGCGCTCTGGTCGAACTACGCCGAACTCGGGTACCGCCGCTTGATCTACACGCACACCGTGAGCGTCCTGGCCGAGAACGAGGGCATGTTCCAGCGCGCCATGGGGGCGGATGTCAGGATCGTACGGGTTGTCCTCACCGCCTCCGATGCCACCGCCCGGGAGCGTCTGACCGGTCGGGAACTGGGCTCGGAGCTGGAGCACGAGGTGGAGAGCAGCGCCCGTAAGGCGCGGATTCTGGACGAGCAGACGCCCTTGGACACGGTGCGAGTGGCGACCGACGGGCGTTCCGTGGTCGACATCGCGCGCGAAGTGCTGGGTGCTACCAACTGGCATCCCAGCACCTCTGGTTAGGTCTTTGCCGCTCAGTGTCAGGCCTTGGCTGGCCTCGTCCGAGTGCGCCGAGGCGACGCTGCGGAAAGGGTCAGGTCCCGGCGCTACGGGCGATGCGGTACAGCACGTTCGGACGCAGCGGCCCTTCGGGCGCGGTGGGGTCGTCGAAGTCGTCGGCCGGGTCGCGCGTCATTCCGATGCGGCGCATCACCGCCTGTGAGCGGACGTTGGTGGCCGTCGTCACGGCAAGGACCTCGGGAAGTTCCAGCGTGTCGAAGCCGTAGGCCAGGACGGCCAGCGCAGCCTCGGAGGCGTAGCCCCGGCCCCAGGCCGAGCGGGCGAGCCGCCAGCCGATCTCCACTCCGGTGAACGGCATGCCGTCATCCACCTGATCCAAGCCCGCGAAGCCGATGAACTCACCCGTGGCCCGCACCTCAACCGCCCACCACCCGTAGCCGCGCTGGTCGAACTCGGCTTGGAAGCGGGCCACGGAGGCATCGCTCTGTTCGCGGGTGAGCAGGTCGCCCAAGTGCTCCCGAACCTCAGGATCGGCATTCATCGCCGCCCATGGTTCGAGGTCGGAGTCACGCCATCGACGGACGGTGAGGCGATCGGTACGCAGTTCAGCCATGCTGCCCAGCCAACGCGAGCTCCGGCCTCGACGCAATCTCTTTTCTGTGCGACAACGCGAAGCAACGAAGCAACGAAGCAACGATCGACGCGGCGGACCTGTCCGGTCACAGCACCGGTCATAGCGACCGGCCTTCCGCCCCGGGGCGCACGGCGGCCCTCCCGTGGGGAGCCGGGAGGGCGACGGGCCCGGGATGGTCCGGAGCCACACCATAGGCGCGGGGCCGGACAGGCCGATAGGCATATGAC
Organism: Streptomyces sp. MB09-01; assembly: GCF_033794505.1. NCBI lineage: Bacteria > Bacillati > Actinomycetota > Actinomycetes > Kitasatosporales > Streptomycetaceae > Streptomyces > Streptomyces sp. MB09-01. Next base: position 4,861 of record NZ_JARAYQ010000169.1, read on the forward strand.
AGGGGAGATTCCGGAGGCAGACCCAGGCCGGGTCGGGAGTGGCCGCATCGCCTCCAGAAGGACCCGCAGGGCGGGGGTCGGCGTCCCGGGTCCCGCTACAGCTTGAGCTGGAAGTGCGCCGTACCGCGCTCGCGCCGGTAGCCGAGGGCCTCGTTCACCCTGCGCATCGGGGCGTTCTCGTCCGCCACCGTGGTGGCGATGCGGCGCAGTGCCGGGTACCGCCCCGCGGCATGCGCCGCCATGTGCAGCTTCACGGCGCGGCCGAGGCCGTGGCCGCGGTGGCGCGGGGTGACCACCGTGTCGTACTGGAGCGCGCGCGTGCCGGAGGGGTCCGGGAGGACCAGCTCCGTGTAGGCCCCCACCTCGCCCTCGGGGGTCACCGCCGCGACCGTGGTCAGCTCTCCGCCCCGGTCCAGGATCAGCTGCTGCACGGAGTGCAGCCGCGGCGCGGTCCACGGTTCGAGCTGCATGTCCATGTCCCCGCTCGGCGCATCCTCCATCGCCCCGTGGGCGGCTGCCGCGGACGGGGCCCAGGCCTCGGGCACCAGACCGTGCCAGGTGAGGATCTCGTATCCGGGCGTGGCCGGGACCGGCGCGGGCCGGTCTGGAAGCTGCTGTTCGTACCAGGCCATCGGCAGTACCTTCACGAACCCGAGCGACTCGGCGAACGCCTGTCCGGGACCGCCGAGGTCCACCATCGCTTCTACGGAGGTCCGGCCGTCCGCGAGCAGTTCCTCGCGGATCCGCTCCCACAAGGCGGTGCCAACGCCTCGGCGCCGCGACCGCGGGGGTACCGCCAGCACGTCCACGAAGGCGGTGTGGCGGTTGGCCTCGTCCGAGAACAGGACCAGAGCGGCCACGCCCGCACCCTCCTCCGCCGCCCAGAGCACGGCCCGGCCGCGCGCCGACGGCACGCGCAGCCGGCCGGCGATCTCCGTCCGGGAGGGGGCGGGCAGCTGCGGCAGGTCGGCGGCCGCGGCGGAGGCCAGGACCGTCAGCCAGGAGTCGGCCTCGGTCTCGGACGGGGGCAGCGTCAGCATGTTGATCTTCATGCTGCCGACCTTAGGCCGAGTCGGACCTGACGCTCAGGCGTTTTCGGCAGCGGACCCGCCCACCCCAAGCCATGACCGGTACGGCGCCGTGAAGGCGGCCCGGCCCGGGTCGTGCCCGTGGGGGACACGGGCACGACCCGGGCCAGGGCTGATCAGTGACGGGTGGTCGCCCGGGGCGCTGCGCCGTCGATCCGTGACCACGCCCAGGCGCCTGCCGCCGTCACGGCCGCCGTCAGGAGGAGTTCGGCCCTGTAGGGCGGGGCGGCCAGCGTGCGTACGAGGACCAGGACGATCACGGCCCGGGCCGTGGTGGCGGCCTTGGCCACCCACTGGAGCGCGGTGCTCATACGAGCCCGCTCAGGAAGCCGGTGACCCCGCCGGTCACCACGCTGGTGGCGATCTTCTTCACGGCGTCCTTGCTGACGCGTCCCACGATCAGGGCGGCGGCCCCGCCGATGCCGGCCTTGAGCAGCGCGCTCCCGGTGAGGCCGGGGCGGCTGCGCCGACGAGTACGTCGCCGCCGCGCTGCGCTCGGGCGCTTCCGGCTTCCTGGTCAAGGACACCGACCCGGACGAGCTCGCGCGGCTGGTGAGGTCACCGGCCGCGGGTGCGGCGGTTCTCGCCCCGCAGGTCACCGCCACCGTGATCAGCGGTTCCTCCAGCACCACGGCGAGCAGAGCGCCGCCACCCGCGAGGTTTCCCGGCTGAGCGCACGCGAGCGGGACGCCCTCGTGCTGCTGTCGCAGGGATTGCCCAACGCTGACTTCGGATGTCGTCTGCACCTGAGCATCGGCACCGTCAAGGACTACGTGAGCGCGCTGCTCGCCAAGCTGGACGTCAGCAACCGCGTCCAGGCCGCCCTGTGGGCGCAGCGGGCCGGCCTGCTGGACGGGGCGGACAGGTGGCGGACGGTACGGCGCCGGACGGAGCCGGGCGCGTGCACCGTGCCGGCCGCACCCTGCAACCTCGCGCGGTGGACGCGGGCTTGGCGGCTGCCGCACTGGCCGATGCATGGGCCTTCTCCGGAGCCGGGGCGTGGACAGCGGATGCTCCCGGAGCCGTTGCGGCCTCGGCCCTGCTGGCGCGACGCCGGTGGCCGGTCGCGGTGTTCGGGTTCACGCTCCTCGCCATGCAGCTCGGCCACACGTCCTCGCTCCGCCCGGTTCTCCCTTGCCGAACGGCAACGCACCCGCCGGATGCTGGCCGGCTGCGCCACATGTACCGCGCTGCGGGCCTCGGGCAGCCGCGATGCAGGACTCGCCCCACAGCCCGCCCCGGCCCTGCTCGACAGCCTGATCGCGGACAGCGGCCTGGACGTGACCCTGACCGGCGAAGTTCCCCGTGACGCCAGCCCCGCCGTGGAGCGCGCCGCCTCCCGGACCGTTCAGGAAGCCCTGACCAACGTACGCAAGCACGCACCCGGTTCGACCGTCGTGGTCGAGTTCCGCCGGCCCGGCCCCGCCCTCGACGTGACGGCCACCAACAGCACGCCCGGCATCCGGCTCTGGGACTGCCCAGCTCGTGGCACGGACTGCTCGGCCTGCGCGAACGAGCCGAACACCTGGGCGGCGCCCTCTCGCACGGGCTCACCCCGGACGGCGGCTACCGCCTGCACCTGCAACTCCCGCGGCGCAGAGCGGGCGCGCAGCCGATGGCCGACGGGGCCGGGAACAGTTCGGCGTGAACGTCCGAAACGGGGCTGGACGCCGCGACGAAGAGGACCGAACTCGGCATCCGCGCGCTGCCCGTGTGCCTCATGGACGAGGGGCTCGAGGCCATGTCGGCTTCGTTCACGTCAACAGGCCTGTGGCTCCGTCACTACGCCCCCTGGCGGACGCGTCCGGAGAGCCAGGGCGTGAGCGAGGCCCCCAGGATGCGCTCCTTGTAGGTCTCGTCGCCGGAAAGGGGGACGTAGAGCCGGTAGCCGGGCGGGAAGAACCGTCCTTTCACGAAAGCCAGTCCCCCGTAGACGGACATCAGGAACGGCGGCACGGAGTTCCGGGGGACGTCGTGGAACTCCACCCCGTCCACGGTGATCGTCGCGTCGTCGTCCGGAAAGATCCGCACGCTGACCGCCGGGCTGCCGCCCAGTTCCACGAGCGCTTCGTGGGGCAGCGATCCGTCGGGATCGACGACGGCGAACAGCGGCGCGGAAGTCCTCCGCGACGTCTGGTCGGCGCCGATGTCGTCGGTGACGGCCATGGACAGCCGGTACTCGGCCGCGATCGCCCGTATCGCGGCGACGGCCGACTCGGTGGTCGGCAGGGAGGGATGCGTCATGATCCAGATGATGCCGCACCGGAGCCGTACGGCCGGCCTCCGGCCCTCGGCCCCGGCCGCGGTCCGAGCAGGGTCAGGCTGTCATCCGTTCGGGTGTGGCAGGTGCCGCGGAGCGGCCGGTGCGGGGAGCGGGCCGCCGGTCCCCCCTCGCCCCACCTGGTTCGCCTGCATCCGCCAACTCGGCGTCAACGACGGCCCCGACGCGATCGGCGTTCGTCCGGCCGGCCCCAGCCGGCCGCCTCGTGGAAGCAGGACACGCCGGCGCCCCGGCGGCCGCGGCGCGCCGGTCGCGGGGCTCCCCGCCCCGGCCCGACGCCGAGTGGGCGATCATGCTGGTGTGGTGGAGTTCGGCTCGGGCGCGGAAGGTACGACAATGGAGGCTGTGCGGGGGGCTGAGTTGGTGACGGTCGCGAGCCTGGTCGAGGCGGTGGCGCAGGGGCAGAGCGGCGCACTGTGGCGACTGAAGGGCATCGACCGGCAGCTGGACGCGAACCTGGTGCGCCACCTGCCCGGGACCGGCGGGGCGGCGTACACCGAGGAAGAGGTCGACGTGATGCTGGTCGTCGTCTCGGGCGCCGGCACCCTCACCCTCGACGGTACCCAGTCCGAGCTGTCCCCCGGATTCCTCGGCCTGCTGCCGCGCGGCACGTCCCGGGCGCTGCTGGCCGGCCCCGAAGGGCTGCTCGTGCTGACCGTGCACCGCAGACGCCGCGGCATGCGCATCGGACGGAACACCCCTGCTGATGCGCCCCGGCCGTGCGCGCTGCACCTGGTGTGCGACCGGTGCCACCGGCACGCGATCGAGGTGGACGCCCGCTACTGCAGCGGCTGTGGCACGGCGTTGACCGGCCACCCCCCGGGTTGACCTCCGCCGTGGCTGCGTAGGGGTGGGGTAGGCGCCGGGCACCGGGGCGATGTCTGCCGGGCCGCCGTGCGACCGCCCCGCCCCGACGGCCGTCCCGCAAGTGCCGGCATTGCCGGTCACGGCGCTGACCCGGCGTGGAAAACGCATGGCTGTCGGGTTTCCGGCGCCGGTATCGTCCGGTCTCAGACCAGCCGTGTCAGCGGCCTTCCGCGTTCGGAGAGCGATTCACATGACCAGCCAGCGAGTTACCACGACCCTGTGGCGCCCCACCGGCCCCGAGGAGCTGGACCTGGTCCGCGAGCTGAACTGGCGTGCCTGGCCGCCCAGGCTCCCCGAGCAGCCGATCTTCTACCCGGTGCTCAACGAGGAGTACGCGATCAAGATCGCGAGGGACTGGAACGTGAAGCACAGCGGTGTCGGCTATGTGACCCGATTCGAGGTCGAGTCGGAGTTCTTGAGCCGGTACCCCGTCCAGCAGGCCGGGGGACGGACCATCCTCGAGCTGTGGGTTCCGGCCGAGGAGCTGGACGACTTCAACGCTCACATCGTCGGCGAGATCCAGGTCGTCCACGAGTTCCGCTGAGGCGGGGCGGCTTGCTGACGGGGCAGGCCGCGCCGCCGCCGCGCTCGGTGGAGGCTGTCGACCCGCGTGTTCAGCCGCACGACCCCGTCCAAGGGCAAGTCGATCAATAATGGGCCGGCGACCTGCCTGCACGGTTGAGAGGAGCCCTTGATGACCACACCGCGGGACTTGTTGATCATTGCCATGGACGCGGGGTCGAGCAGCCCCGTCGAACAGGGCGACCTGTCGCTGGCGCTCGCCGGGGCCGAGGTGATCGACTTCCTCGCAGCCCGGGCCATCAGGCTGGACGGGGACCACATCGTGCCGGGCGACCGGACCGCCCTGGCCGATCGCCTGCTGGAGGAGGCCGCCGCGTCGCTCGTTCGGCAGGCGCCCTACGAGTCGGTCGCCGACTGGCTGTGGCGCAGAGGCCGCGGCCTGTCCGCGGCCTACCGGGCCGAGCTCGAGGCGGAGGGGCAGCTCGTCCGGCAAGGCCGTCGGGGGATCTCCTTCCGGGCCGGTGAACTCGTGGTCGCCGATTCACCCGACCGCCGTCGGGCTGCGGACCGCTGGGCGTCGGATGAACCCGTCCTCGCCTTCCTCGCGGGGGCCGTACGGGTCCACGGCGAGCGGCGAGACTCGACGGACGTGACGGACGTGACGGATGTGACGGATGTGACGGACGTGGCCGACGACGCCGTCGCGACGGTGCTGGCCGCCGTCAACGACGCCCTGGTGGAACTGGCGGCCGTACGTCAACGGCGAGCCATCGAGGACGCGGCCTTCGACAACATCTGGCGAGGCGGCGTCGGATGACGACGGCGCCCTCCCCGGGAAGGCCGTCGCGCTGATCGGGGCCCAGCAGGCCGGAAGGCCGCGGAGAAGAGCCGCTCCGCGCCCCTGGGGGAGGCTTCGATCGGAGAACCCCCAAAAGGTATTCGCGATGGTATTCATCAGTGCATACTCGGGGCATGGCAGATACGACTGTGAAGATCGACTCGGCAACCCGGGACCGGTTCGCCGCGGTGGCCGCGGCCCATGGCATGAGCGTGCGCGCCTACCTGGCGGAGCTGGCCATCGAGCAGGAGAACCAGCTCGCCCTGGGCCGGGCGACCGCCGCATTCCGTGAGGCCGTGGGCCAGCCGGGCATCGCGGAGGCCTTCGACCGCGAGTTCGGCGGGCTGCCGTCGTCCACGCGCGCGCACCGGGCAGCCTGATCTTGGAGCTGCACATCGACATCCGCTGGCTCCTGGACCGTCAGGAGGAACTCCTGGGCAATGAGCTGGGGGTCCAGGACTACTCCGGTCTCGTGGCCGCGGTCGCGCGGCACCGCGTGAACACCCCGGCGTTGGCGACCGACGAGCCCGACGCGTACTGGCGGTCAGCGGCGCTGCTGGAGCAGATCGTGCTGGTGCGCCCGCTGCCGGCCAGGAACGAGTACTTCGGCTACGGCGTGGCCGTGGCCTACATCAGGGCCTCCGGCAAGGACGTGGACACGGCCTTCGAACCCTGGCGGGAACTGATCACCGACATCCGCGCGCTGCGCCTGACCGTCTACGACGTGGCCGACCGGCTCCGCTCGATGCGTCCGGGCTCCTGATCGCCGCAGGAGTGCCCGGGGCGGGCGGCGGAGGCGGGTCCACCGCCGACCCGGCCCGCGCGACGCCGGAGCGGGGGACCGGCCGACCCGGCCGGGCAGGTGCCGGGCCGGGCCGGAGGTTCGGTCGGACGCGTCAGCCCACCGGGGTGAAGTCCTGCGAGGCGATGTATCCGGGCCGGCGCACCGGCGCGGCGAAGGGCTTCGAGGGGCGGTTCTCGACGCTGTTGAAGACGAGGAACACGTTGCTGCGCGGGTAGGGCGTGATGTTGTCACCCGAGCCGTGCATCGCGTTGCAGTCGAACCAGGTGGCCGAGCCCGCATTGCCCGTGAAGAGCTTGATGCCGCAGGCCGAGGCGAACTTGGTCAGCGCCTCGTCCGACGGGGTGCCCGCATCCTGCATCTGGAGCGACTTCTTGTAGTTGTCCTTCGGCGTCGCACCGGCGCAGCCCAGGAAGCTCCGGTGGGAGCCGGGCATGATCATCAGGCCGCCGTTGGTGGTGTGGTTCGGCGTCAGTGCGATGGACACCGACACGGTGCGCATGTGCGGCAGGCCGTCCTCGGCGTGCCAGGTCTCGAAGTCGGAGTGCCAGTAGAACCCGCTGGCACCGAACCCCGGCTTGACGTTGATCCGGGACTGGTGCACGTACACCTCGGAGTCCAGGATCTGTCGCGCCCGCCCCACGACGCGCGGATCGGCGGCGAGGGCCGCGAACACCTCGCTGATCTTGTGGACCTCGAAGACGGAGCGCACTTCGCGCGACTTCGGCTCCACGATGGACCGCTCGTCGGCCAGCGTCGAGGGGTCGCGCAGCAGCCGGTCCATCTCGTCCCGGTAGACGGCCACCTCGTCGGGCGTGATGAGTTCGTCGACGGACAGGAAACCGTCGCGCTCGAAGCTCTCCAGCTCGTGGGCCCACATCGGGCCCGCGGTGCCGGGCTCGGACCAGACGACGGGGTCCGCGCGGCCGATCAGCACCTCCTCGGAGCCCCGGGTCGGATACAGGTCGTTCACGGTGCGGGTGGATGCGTAGGTCATGGTGGTGCCTGCCTCTCCTCTCTGTGCGTTTTCCGTACGTCAGCTGTGGTGGTGGTCGGGCTCGGTGAGCAGCGGGTACACGCCGTTCTCGTCGTGGTCCTCCCGGCCGGTCACGGGCGGATTGAAGACGCAGAGGCAGCGGAACTCGTGCTTCACGCGCAGGGTGTGCCGCTCGTGGCCGTCGAGGAGGTACATGGTTCCCGGCGTGATCGTGTACGTCCGGCCGGTCTCCTCGTCCGTGAGTTCGGCCTCCCCCTCCGTACAGACCACGGCCTCCACGTGGTTCGCGTACCACATGGACGTCTCGGTGCCGGCGTACAGGACGGTCTCGTGCAGGGAGAAGCCGACGCGTTCCTTGGCGAGGACGATGCGCTTGCTCTCCCAGGTGCCGGACGCGGCCCTGACGTGGCGGTCGGTTCCCTCGATGTCCCGGAACGAGCGGACGATCATGGTGGTGCCCTTCGTGGTGTGTGCGGGGTGCTGGTCAGGCGGCTTCGCGGATGGAGCGGGAGAGGATGGCGAGACCTTCTTCGAGCTCGTCGCCGGTGACGGTGAGCGGCGGGAGCAGCTTCACGACCTCGCCCTCGGGGCCCGAGGTCTCGACGAGGAGGCCGTGCTCGAAGGCCCTCCGGCACACCTCCGCGGCGCGCTCCTTCTGGGTGAACTCGATGCCCCAGGCCAGGCCGCGGCCCCGGTACGTCGCGCCCAGCCGCCCGTGTTCGGCGCACAGTTCGTGCAGCGCGCTCTCGACGCGCGCGCCCTGGACGAGGGTGCGGTCGCGCAGCGTGTTGTCGCTCCAGTACGTCTCCAGGGCGGCGGTCGCGGTGACGAAGGCCGGGTTGTTCCCGCGGAAGGTGCCGTTGTGCTCACCCGGCTCCCACAGGTCCAGTTCGGGCTTGAACAGGCACAGGGACATGGGAAGCCCGTAGCCGCTGATGGACTTGGACAGCGTGACGATGTCGGGCGTGATGCCCGCCTCCTCGAAGGAGAAGAACTCGCCGGTCCGGCCGCAGCCCATCTGGATGTCGTCGACGATCAGCAGCATGTCGCGGCGCCGGCACAGGTCGGCGAGGGCGCGGAGCCATTCCGCGCGGGCCACGTTGATCCCGCCCTCACCCTGGATCGTCTCGACGATGACGGCCGCAGGATGGTTGAGGCCGGAGCCCTGGTCCTCCAGAAGGCGCTCGAACCAGAGGAAATCGGGGGTCCTGCCGCCGAGGTAGTTGTCGAAGGGCATCGGCGTGCCGTGGACCAGGGGGATGCCGGCGCCGGCTCGTTTGAAGGCGTTGCCCGTGACGGCGAGCGAGCCGAGCGACATGCCGTGGAAGGCGTTGGTGAAGGACACGACCGACTCGCGGCCCTTGGCCTTCCGGGCCAGCTTGAGTGCCGCTTCGACGGCGTTGGTCCCGGTGGGGCCCGGGAACATCACCTTGTAGGGCAGTGCGCGGGGCTCGAGGACGTGGGACCGGAACGTCTCCAGGAAGGCCCGCTTGGCGGTCGTCGACATGTCGAGGGCGTGCGTGATGCCGTCCCGCTCCAGGTAGTCGAGCAGGGCCCGCTTGAGGACGGGGTTGTTGTGGCCGTAGTTCAGGGACCCGGCACCCGCGAAGAAGTCCAGGTAGGCGCGGCCGTGTTCGTCGTACAGCCGGCTTCCCGCGGCGCGCTCGAAGACGACGGGCCAGGCGCGGCAGTAGCTGCGCACCTCGGACTCGACGGTCTCGAAGACGGACAGGACCGGCTCGGTCATGGTCAAGGCAACTCTCCAATATGTGGGAGGTGTTCGGTACAGGGTGGGAGGGGTCGTGATGGCCGCGCTGAGAAGCGGAACCGGGCTCAGCAGCGGAACCGGGCTCAGAAGTGGAGCGGCCCGATGCGGTGCAGGACCTCCGGGGCGTGCGGGCCGTCCGGGAACTCTTCTGCGGCGAACAGCACTTCGCGCGTGAGCGTGGCGCCGTGCCGTGCGGCGAAGGAGGCGAACAGGCGCTCCGACGCCCGGTTTCCGGGAGAGACGGTGGTCTCCAGGGAGCTCAATCCGTGTTGCGCCGCGACACGGGCGGCGAGGCCGTCGAGCAGGGCCCCGGCGATTCCCAGGCCGCGGACGGATTCGTCGACGGCGATCTGCCAGACGAGCAGGGTCCCGGGGCTGTCGGGCCGCAGGTATCCGCTGACGAATCCAACGGCGCGCCCGGCCCGGTCGCGGGCCACGGCGGACGTGTCGGCGAAGTCGCGGCACCAGAGGAGGTAGCTGTAGGCCGAGTTGAGGTCCAGCGTCCTGGAGTCACGGGCGAGGCGCCACAACAGGGGGCCGTCGCCCGGGCGGGGGCGGTCGATGTGTGTCGTCGAGGTGGTGGGGGTCGGAGTGGGAGGCGGGGTCTTCCTGTAACGGGCCAGTTCTGCATGAGCAGTCATGCGGGCCGAAGTTACCCAGGGACGGAGCAAATTGCATGGGCCTGAGGGGTTACGGAGGTGGCGAGGGCCGTGATATTTGCAGGCGCCTTACCAGGGTCGTCTGGTGTGGATGAGGCGCCCGTATTGTCATGCCGGATGACGATATTTCCACCCCACTCTCGACTTTATAACGAGCGGATAACGTCTTTTCCCCGTCTCATATTTGCCACTTGAATGTGATGCCTTCGTCGGCCGGTCGAGGGTTTCGTTCGCAGCTCCGCGGTTATACGCAAGGCTCGCAGCCCGTGGAACGGGATCGGTGCGCCCGACGGCGTCCGGCGAAGAGCGTCGCGTGGCGGCTCAGGTGCGGCGGTTCCGAGTGCCCATGTGAGGAGGGGAGTCGCGGTGGGTCGAGCAGGGGGTGTCCGTACGGGGTGTCCGCGGAGGTGAACGGCCCGCGTGCGAGCAGTCCTGGCCGGATCCGCTACCGGCAGATGGCGACCGTGGCGTAGCACGCGATCAGGGCTCCCTGGCCGAGGCGGCCGGCATCCTGGGCATCTCCGTGCTGCGCGTTTCTCAGATCGCCTCGGGCGTCAGCCGCACGGCGAAGAAGGAGTTGGGGCCCTCACGGGGGCCAGGGCGGCACGACGAGGACGCCGCGACCTCCCAGAGGCCGAAGGTCTCCCAGCCGAAGCCCCGCCGGTATCTCCGCTGAGGACGTCCGTACGGGTGTGCCGGTACTCGGCGAAGCGGAGTCTGCAGCGGTTCGACCGGTGCAGCGGCTGGCTGCCCGGCCGGTGACGGCGCAGGCCTTCCTTGGGGCGCGCGTCCCCTCCTACCGGGTGAGGTGGGTCTCAGGCACCGCTGGGAGTTCCCGTTCGGCGACGACCCGGAAGGGGTTCGGCGGGCGGCCGGTGAGGCGTTGGACCGTATCAGTGGTGCGGTCCTCGGCTCCCTCGGCGATGGCGCGGTCCATGGCGGCCAGCATGGCGGCGAACTCCGGCGGTATCGCCCCGGCCAGACGGTCGCGCATGTCCTCGTAGGCCAAGGGTTGGTGGACCACCGGGCGGCCGGTGACCTGGGTGACGATCCGGGCGATGTCGTCGTGGCTGAGTGCCTCCGGCCCGGTCAGGACCAGGTCGGCGTTGGGCGCCCGGTCGTTCGTCAGCGCGCGTACGGCGACGGCGGCGATGTCGTCGGCGTCGACGAATCCGACCCGGCCCGTCCCGGCCGCCGTCCGGATGACCCCTTCGGTGCGGATGCTGTCGGCGTGGGCGTGCGTGCCGGTGAAGTTCTGCATGAACCAGGAAGGCCGCAGGACCGCCCACTGCTCGAACAGGCCGGGCAGGGCCCGGTGCACCGCCCCCACCGCCGGGCCGCCCTCGGAGATGGCCGACGAACTGAGCAGCACGGCGCGACGAACGCCGGCGGCGCGCGCCTCCCGGAGGAAGGGCAGCATGACCGCGGCGGGGTCCGGATCGCCGAGGGGCGGGACGAGGTAGGCGCGGTCGGCTCCTTCGAGGGCGTCGCCGAAAGTGGTGGGGTCGTACCAGTCGAAGCGGACCGCTTCCGCTCCCGGGAGCGCAGTGGCTCGACGGCCGGCGGCCTTGACGCGGTGGCCGGCGGCGATCAGCTGCACGGCGGTCCGGCTGCCGGTGGTGCCTGTGGCGCCGATGACCAGGGTGGTGCCGGTGGTGCCGGTGGCGCCGGCAGTTCCGGCGGTGTCGGTGGCTCCGGTGAGGGTCATCGGGTGCTGCTCCCCGTGAAAGGCCGTCCCGGGTGTCCGGACGGCGAGCGGGTTCCAGTAGTCGCGGTAGGAGGTGAAGCGCCCGTCCCGGACGGCCACGACGGCGATGTAGGTCATGTCGAAGGGGCCGCCCGTCGCGACCAGGCGGCCCACACCGCGCATCTCGACCACGATGGTCCCGGGGTCCGTGCTCTCGTGGATCCGTACGTCGGGGAAGTCGTGCAGGTCGATGTGGTCGGGGTAGTCGCGCATGTATGCGGCGATGGCGTCCCTGCCCTCCAGCCGTTCGGGCCAGCCCGGGGGAGCGAAGGGGAACTCCATCACGCCGTCGTCGGCCCACAGGCCGACCCAGCCGCGAATGTCCTTGGCCAGGAGCAGGCGGAGGCTGTGGCGGTACAGATCCGCGGGTGCGGTGGCTGTGGGCATGGGGTACTCCGTCCCGTACGATACGGACCAACGGTCCGTTTCTTCGTCGAACGATACGGACCGTCGGTCCGCATTGCAACCGGAGGATCCCGATGACCGAACAGCGCAGCCCGCGCAAGGACGCGGCCCGTAACCGGGCGGCCGTCTTCGCCGCCGCCGACGCCCTCTTCGCCCACTGCCGGAGCCCCGAGGACGTGACCATGGCCGACATCGCGGCAGCGGCCGGGGTCGGCAAGGGAACGCTCTTCCGCGCCTTCGGCGACCGAACCGGGCTGATCGGCGCGCTGTACGGGGCACGACTGGAACCGATCAGGAACGCCGTCGAAGACGGCCCGGCACCGTTGGGGCCGGCCACCCCGCCGCTCCAGCGCGTGCCCGCCCTGCTCGACGCCGTCCTGTGCTTCAAGCTCGACAACCGCCACCTCGCCCTGGCCCTGGAAGGAACCGGCGCGGACAGCCCCTACCGGACCGCGCACTACGAGCGGTGGCACACCCTGCTCCGGGACCTGCTGGAACAGATCCCGGGCCCGGCCGACACCGGCTTCACCGCCCACGCGCTGCTCGCCGCCACCCGGGCCGACCTCGTCGCCTACCTGGCCGGCGACAAGGGCGTGCCCCGCGAGGAACTGCGCCGGCAGTTGGCCGAGTTCACGGCCGGGATCCTCGACACCCGCACTCGACGAGGACCGGCCGGCGAACGATGACGCCGGCGTCGGGGCGCGGCGGGACGGGGAATCCTGCGACGCGTGCGGCGCACGGGCGCCGACGTTCCGCTCGATCCACTCCCGACCGGCCCGCTCCTGCCGCCGGCCGGTCAGCAGGGCCCGGCCTCGGCGACGATCTCGTCCGCGCCCATCGCACAATCGCGCCGCCACACCGTCGGCATCCTCGGCGGAAGGCTCCCCGCTCGCTCCCGCCCTCCAGGCCGCACGTCATGGTCGACGTGCGCGGCGTCCACAAGAGCTTCGGGCCGTTGGCGGTGCTGCGCGGTGTGGACCTGAAGGTCCGCGCCTGCGAAGTCACCGTGATCCTCGGCCCCTCGGGCTCGGGGAAGTCCACGCTCCTGCCCACCATCAACCACTTGGAGAAGGTCAACCGCGGCTGGATCAGCGTCGACGGCGACCTCATCGGCTACCGCAGCTCCCGCGGCAAACTGTACGAGCTGAAGGAGAGGGAGGTTCTGCGGCAGCGCACCCGCATCGGGTTCGTCTTCCAGAACTTCAACCTCTTCCCGCACCTCACCGTGCTGGACAACCTCGTCGAGGCCCCGGTCTCCGCACTGCGCCGACCGCGCCACGAGGCGGAGGGGACGGCCCGCCGGCTGCTGGACCGCGTCGGCCTCTCCGACAAGGCCGATGCCTATCCGCTGCAGTTGCCCGGCGGACAGCAGCAGCGCGTGGCCATCGCCCGCGCGCTCGCCCTCGAACCCAAGGTACTGCTCTTCGACGAGCCGACCTCGGCGCTCGACCCGGAGCTGGTCGGCGAGGTCCTGGACGTCATCGAGGACCTCGCCCGCGCCGGGACCACCATGATCGTCGTGACGCACGAGATCGGGTTCGCCCGCGAGGTCGCCGACACCGTCGTGTTCATGGACGCCGGAGTGGTCGTCGAACAGGGGCCGCCCGCGGCCGTCCTGGACGACCCGCGGCACGCCCGCACCCGCGTCTTCCTCTCCAAGGTCCTCTGACGGTGCGCGTTCCTCGTCACAGGAAGGGGCGGGCTTCCGGAACATCAGGGCCGGACGGCCGCCGCGGGTCTCGACGGACCCCGCGGACGGCTCGTCGAGGCCCGTGACCAGGTTCAGCCTCCGGGAACCGGAAGGCCTGCGGGATTACTTGGCGCCGAGACCGGCGTCGGAGACCTCGGGCTTGCCGGCGGCCTTCAGTACCTTGTTCAGGAGCGTCAGGTCGTAGATGCCGGCGAGGTCGGGCTGCTGGATGAGCTTGGCCTTGACCGCCCAGTCCGACTGGGTCTTCAGCGTCGAG
>NZ_JARAYQ010000016.1:0-65636 GCF_033794505.1 Streptomyces sp. MB09-01
CGCGGTCGCCCTCCACCGCCAGTGCGGGGTCGCCGACCGCCCGGCGGACCAGCTCGACCACCTCGGCGCGGATGTCCACCGGTCCGCCGTCGGCGCGGACCGGGTCCGCGGGGCCTTCGGGTTGCGCGGCTACGGCGAGGGCCGCGGCCCGCGGGGCCGGTTCCGTCCGCTCGGCGGCGAGCCGGGTGATCGCCGCGGCGGAGCGGACGCGCTTGAAGGTCAGGTCCGTGAACCGGGCGGCCAACGCGCCCGACCCGTCGCGCAGTTCGATGTCGGCCTTCACCACGTCGTCCCCGGCACCCGCCCCGGCCGGGTGCATGCGCAGGTCGACGGTGCAGGCGTCCCCGAGGGTGCGGGCGGCACGGAAGGAGCCGATGTGCAGGGGTATGAGGGGGCGGCCGTCCGCGTCCGCCCCGTCGAAGGCGAGCGCGTACGACTGCATGGTCGAGCCGTCGAGCAGGGCGGGGTGCAGCAGGAAGTCACCCACCGTGCTCCGCGCCTCCTCGCCGAGCGCGATCTCGGCGCGCACCCGGTCCGCCGTGGCCCGCAGGGTTCCCGCGCAGCGCATGAACGCCCGGTGCTCGATGCCTGCCGACCGTCCGGTGGCGTACACCTCGCCGACGTCGCGCGGGGTGCCGGACGGCTGGAGTCCGGGGGCGCCGGTGAGCGGGGGCAGGCCGGTGCGCAGGGTGGCCCGGAGGTGGGTGGTCACGTGGTCGTCGACGGGCAGTCCGTCGCGGATCCGGCGGCTGGTCGCCGTCACCCGGAAGACGGCGCCGTCGGGTGCGAGGTCGACGGTCAGCTCGCGGTCGAACGAGTCCGTGGTGACCACCGGCTCGACGAACAGCACGTCGCTCAACTCGGTGCGGTCCAGGGGGACGTCGCGGGCGGCGAGCAGCCGGTAGACGATGTCGAGGAAGGTGACGCCCGGCAGGGTTCGCACCCCGTGCACCCGGTGGTCGTCGACGATCGGGTTGTCCCGCTTCAGGTGCAGGGCACAGCGAACGGACCTTCGGTCCACGTGTTCTCTCCTGGTGGTCGGCGATGCGGGGGCGTGTTCGGGCCCGGCCGCGCCGGGTTACGGGAAGGTCAGGTCGAGCCGGGCCGAGCGGACCGGCGCGGGGGCCGGTCCGGGCGCGGCGGGCCGGCGCCAGAATCTGCTGCGCCGGTAGGCGGGCTTGGGCAGGGCCGGCCTCCCGGGTTCCCCGGGGGTTCCGGGGCCCAGCAGGACGTGGGCGTTGGTGCCTCCGAAGCCGAAGGCGCTGACGCCCACCCGGCTCCCGGGCGGCAGGTCCGCGACCCGGGTGACGGGGAAGAAGGGCGAGTCGGCGAACGCGAAGCGCGGGTTCGGCCGGTCGCAGTGCAGCGTGGGCACGAGCCGGCCGTGCCGCAGGATCTGCACCGCCTTGATGAATCCGGCGACGCCCGCGGCGCTGAGCAGGTGCCCCATCGAGCTCTTGACGCTGCCGATGCCGCAGTAGCCGCGGTCCTCGGTGTACGTCCGGTGCACGGCGGTCAGGGCCTGGAGCTCGATCGGGTCGCCGATCATCGTGCCGGTGCCGTGGGCCTCGACGTAGCCGACGGTGCGGGCGTCGGCCCCGGCGCGCGTCAGCACGTCGGAGACCAGCGCGCGTTGGGCGCGGCCGCTCGGCGTGGTGTGCCCCATGGTCCGGCCGTCGTTGTTGACGCCCGAGGACTCGATCACGGCCAGCACCCGGTCCCCGTCGCGCAGGGCGTCGTCGAGGCGCTTGAGCAGCACCATCCCGGCGCCCTCCCCCGGCACGAGGCCGTCGGCGGACTCGTCGAAGGTACGGCAGCGGCCGGTCGGCGACAGCGCCTTGCCGGCGCTGAGCATGAGGTAGGGCTCCTCGTCGAACAGCAGGTCCACGCCTCCGGCCAGGGCCATCGACGACTCCCCCGACGCCAGGCTCCGGGCGGCCAGGTGGATGGTCACCAGCGACGAGGAACACGCGCTGTCGACCACGAGGTTGGGCCCCGTCAGGTCCAGGAAGTGCGAGATGTGGGCGGCGACGAAGTTCTGGTTGACGCCGGCGATGTAGGGCCGCTCGGGGGGCTGCAGGTGCGCGCGGTGGTTGCCCGTGCGCGTGCCGACGAAGACGCCGACCGCCCCTCCCCGTACCTCGTCCTCGCGGTACCCGGCATCCCGCAGGCACTCCACGGACACCTCCAGCGCCTTGCGCGCCAGCGGGTCCAGGTGGCGTGCCGCCTCGGCGTCGAATCCGAAGAACTCCGGGTCGAACAGGGCGGCATCGTCCAGGAATCCGCCCCATTTGCTCTGGCTGCGTCCCGGTCCGCCGTCCGGGCTGTAGAGGGAGGCCACGTCCCAGCGGTCGGCCGGCACCTCGGTGACGAGGTCGCGGCCCGCCAGCAGCGCCTCCCAGAGCTGTGCCGGGTCGGCTGCCCCCGGGAGCCGGCAGCCCATGCCGATCACGGCGATGGGCGTCGGCCGCCCGTCCGGGGACGGGGTCGGGAGCTGTGCCTGCACCCGGGGTTCGCCCTGGGCCGGGGACGGCTGCATGTGCGCCACGGGGGCGGACGGGCCGGCGGGCTCGGGTACGAGGTCGGCAGGGGGTGCGCCGAGCGCGGCGGCGAGGCCGCCGAGCGTCGGGTGCTCCTGGAGGAGGCTCGGATCCACCGGGTGGCCGAGGATCTCCTCCAGGTCGCGCACCAGTTCGGCCATCAGCAGCGAGTCCACGCCGATGTCGCCGAGCAGGGTGTCGGCGTCCAGCAGGCCGGGGTCGACCTTGGTGGTGCGGGCCACGACGGCGTACACCCAGTCCGGCGCCGCCGCCGTGGCGGACCCGCCGTACGGCGCGGTCGCGGCCGGCGCGGCCACGGCCGGTACGGTCGCTGCCGGTACGGTCGCTGCCGGTGCGGTCGCTGCCGGTGTGCTTTCGGCCTGTGCGGTTTCGGCCGACACCGCCGGGCGGGGCTCCGCGGCGCGCCGCGGTGCCAGGAACAGCTCGTCTGCGGCCACGGCGGCGCGCTCCACCCGGCAGGGCAGGGTCACGGGGTCGCCGGGCACCCGCAGGGCGAGGTCGAGCAGTTCCAGGGCGTCGTCGGCGGCGAGGTCGGGGATGCCGAGCGCGCCGCTCGCACTCGTACGCTCCTGCCCCATGCCCACGCCCCGCCACAGGGGCCAGCGCAGGGAGCGCACCACGCACCCGGAGGCACCGCTGTCGTGGGCGGCGGCGAAGTCGTCGAGCACGCCGTTCGCCGCCGCGTAGTCCAGGTGGCCCGCGGCGAGGGGCGGCAACGCTCCGGCCACGGAGGAGAACAGCACCATGAGCCGGGGCGGTGTGGCTCCGAAGGCCGCCCACAGCACCTGCAGCCCGTCGGTCTTGGGCCGCAGCACCCGGGAGATCTCCTCGGGCGTACGGGACAGGAAGGACGTGGGCGGGTCCATCACGCCCGCGCAGTGGAAGACGGCGTCGATCCCGCCGGCCTGCTTCCTGACCCGGCCGATCAGCCGGCGCAGGGAGGCGACGTCCTCCAGGGCGTCGGTCCGTACGGTCAGCGTCACCCCTCGCTCGACGAGGGCGAGCAGCGCGGTGAGGCGGGCGCGCAGCGCCGGGTCGGTGGCGGGCGCGGCGACGAGGGCGGCCCACTGGTTGCGGACCGGGACCCGGGAACGGCCGACGAGCACGATGTGGCGGGCTCCCCGGTCGGCCAGGTGGGCCGCGAGGCGCAGGCCGATGCCGCCGAGGCCGCCGGTGATGAGCACCGCGCTGCGGTCGATGCCCGCGAGCAGGTCCTCGGCGGCCCGCGCCGGGGCGAAGGCGGCCACGGGCCGGCGGCGGCGCGTGCCCTCGTACCGGATCTCCGTCTCCCGGTCGACGGCAGCAATCTCGGCCCGGACGGCGGCGGCGAGTTCGGCGGCGCCGCCGTCGACGCGGACGGTGCGGCCGTGGAGGGCCTGGAACTCGCCGGACAGGGAGCGGTAGAAGCCCGCGAGCGCGGAGCGTTCGGCGCCGCTGACGTGGACGCAGCGCAGCCCGACCCGGGGGTTCGAGGTGAGCGTCCGCTGCAGCAGGGCGATGCGCTCGGTGACGAGGGTGCCGGGGGCGGACCAGTCGACGAGGTCGACGATCCCGCCGAGGCCGGCCAGATCGGGTACGGGGTCCCCGGGGACGTGCGCGACGGCGCGTTCCCCGAGCACCGTACGGGCCAGTTCCGGGTCGGTGGTGACCACGAGCAGCCGGCCGGTGTCGCCGGTGTCCGGCGCGGGTGCGTCCGCCCACTCTGTGGTGAGGAGTTCCGCGCCCGCGACGGGTGCCACCCAGTGCTGGTCGCGGCCGAAGGGGTAGGTCGGCAGCGACGCGGGCGGTGCGTCCGGGGCGGTCCGGTCCGGTACCGCCCCTTCGGACTGCCCGTTCACGGGCGCGTCCGGCGGGGTGTCGAGTACCGAGGCGAGCCGCTCGGCGAGTTCGCCGAGGTCCGACGCCTCGACGGCGACGCGGTACGGCAGTGCCGCGCGCCCGGTGCGCAGGGTCCGCGCGATCGACGCGAGCGGCGGGGCGTCCGGTGAGCGGACCGCGTGCAGCAGACGGGCCACGGCCTCCCGCAGGGCCTGCGGGGTCCGGGCGGAGACCGGCACGACCACCGGAGCGGCCGTGGCGGGGGCCGCCGCCGCGCGGGGGCCTTCCTCCAGGACCACGTGTGCGTTGGTGCCGCCCATCCCGAAGGAGCTGACCCCGGCCCGCAGCGGGCCGCCGCCCACGGGCGACTCCCATGCGCTGCGCTCGCGTTGGAGCCGCAGCGGCGTACCGTCGATCTTGATCATCCGGTTCGGGCGGTTCAGGTTGCGCGCGGCCGGCAGCGTACGGTGCCTCATGGCCAGGATGACCTTGACCATGCCGGCGATTCCGGCGGCCGCCTCCAGGTGGCCGATGCTCGTCTTGACCGAGCCGACCGCACAGTGCGGCTCGGCGGGCCGGGCGTGGCCCCACTGGGCGTAGAGCCGCTCGAACGCGGCGACCATGCCGGAGACTTCGATCGGGTCCCCCAGGCGCGTGCCGGTGCCGTGCGCCTCGATGTAGCCGACGGTGCGCGGGTCGACGCCCGCCTCGTTGTAGGCGGCGACGAGCAGGTCGGCCTGCGCCTCCGGGTTGGGGGCGGTGAAGGACTGGGCCTGACCGCCGTGATTGACGGCCACGCCGCGGATCACCGCGTGCACGCGGTCGCCGTCGGCCAGCGCCCGGTCCAGCGGCTTGAGCAGCAGGGCGGCGACGCCCTCGCCCCGGACGTATCCGTCCGCGTCCTCGTCGAAGGTGTGGCAGCGGCCGCGCGGGCTCAGTACGCCGGTGCGCTGGTAGGCGTGCTGGCGGGCCGGGTCGCACAGGACGTTGACGCCGCCCGCGAACGCCTGGTCGCATTCACCGGCGCGCAGCGCGGCGACGGCCTGTGCGACGGCGACCAGGGACGAGGAGCAGAGGGTGTCCACGGCGACGCTGGGCCCGCGCAGGCCGAGGGCGTACGAGACGCGGTTGGCCACCAGGGAGGGGGAGACCGCGACGCTCAGGTGCGGCTCGTCCCGGCCGGCGTGCCGGGCGATCAGCGCGGCGTAGTCGGAGTGGCACACGCCCGCGTAGACGCCGGTGCGGCTGCCGGTGAGCGAGGACGGATCGCATCCGGCGTCCTCGGCCGTCGCCCACACGGTCTCCAGCAGAAGCCGCTGCTGAGGGTCCATCAGGGCGGCTTCACGGGGGCTGATGGAGAAGAACTCGTGGTCGAAGCCCCGTATGTCGTCGAGCAGGGCCGCCTTGCCGATCAGGCCGGGATGGTCGGCCGCGTTCCAGCGGTCGGCGGGAACGTCGCGGACGGCGTCCTCGTCGCGGCCCAGGAGGTCCCACAGTTCGGGCACGCTCGGCGCGCCGGGGAACCGGCCGGCCATGCCGATCACGGCGATCGGCATGGCGGCGCGATCCGCGGCCGGCGGTTCGGCCGCCGGCGCTGCCGACGGTAAGGCCGCGGCCGGAGCCGGGCGTTCGCCGCGCAGGACGCGAGCCATGGCGGTGACCGTGAACGCCTGGAAGAGGGTGCTGGGGTCGATCTCGCAGCCGATCTCGTCCTCGGCCCGTACGGCGGCCTCCGACAGGGCCAGGCTGTCCAGTCCGCGCGGGCGCAGGTCGTCGTCGGCGGTCAGCGAGCCGGCGGGCTCCCCGAGCACGGTCTCCAGCAGGGCCAGGAGCCGGCTTTCGAGGTCGTCGGGCAGGGAAGCGTGCGGCGGCTCGGAGGAAGCGGCGGGAGAAGGAGGGGCGGAGCCGACCACGACCGGGGCCGCGCCGTCGGCCGGGAGGGCCGCGAAGGCCTCGGGCCGGACGAGCCGCTTGACGGTCTCCAGGCGGGCGAGCGTCCGGCCGTCGCGCTCGCGCAGGAGGGAGGAGGTGAGGACCACCCGGTCCTCCGACTCCCGCCGGCACCCGTCCAGGCGGTAGCGCACGGCGTCGGACAGGCCGCAGTTGCCGAGGTAGACGATGTCCCGGCTGAGGGTGACGGCGTCGACGGCCCACTCGCCGCCGGGCACCACCGACCGTACGTACTTGCGCTCGCCGCGGTCGTTGATGTGCGGGTACGAGGCGAAGTAGAGCAGTCCCGCGGCGTTCACGTCCGCGAAGGGGTTCAGTTCGTACGTGTCGGTGTAGAGGCCGGTGGCGCCGTCGGGCTCCAGCAGGGTCAGGGCTCGGAACTCGTCCTGGAAACCCCGGTGTTCCGTGCTCGCGTCCGCCACGGGACCGAGGCCTTCGATGCGCGGGGTGCCGGGGACGAGCCAGTTGCCGGGGCCCCGGCGGACGAAGGAGGTGAGGAGCCGGACGTCGACCGACGTGGTGGGCGTGGCGAAGCGGATGTCGCTGACGAAGGCATGCTCGTCGAGTCGGGCGAGGGTGCCGGTCAGTTCTCCCTCGTCGTGCTCGGTGAAGAAGCGGAGGGAGTCGGCCGCGGTGAGCCGGGCGCGGGTGAAGGCGGGCAGCAGCCGTTCGCCGTCGGCGTCGGCGAGTTCGGCGACCGGGAGGCCGAAGTGCTCGCCGATCAGAGACCAGTGGAGGTCACCGGCTTCGCGTAACAGCCAGTTC
Source organism: Streptomyces sp. MB09-01 (assembly GCF_033794505.1). Lineage (NCBI taxonomy): Bacteria > Bacillati > Actinomycetota > Actinomycetes > Kitasatosporales > Streptomycetaceae > Streptomyces > Streptomyces sp. MB09-01. Next base: position 7,095 of record NZ_JARAYQ010000016.1, read on the forward strand.
TCGGAGAGGCCCCCGACGGAGAGTGCGGGAAGGCCGAGGACGATCCGGCGGGTCAGCATATGGGCACCCGTCCGGCCGCCGTACGCTCGGCGGCCGCTGCGGGCCGGCGTGCGCCCCGACCCGGATGCGGCCACGACTGATGACGGCGCTGAATCATCCACATCCCCCGATGCATTTGCCTGAAGACCCTGTCTAGCACACCGGCCGCCGAAGTAGTTGACCATTGAAACTACCCTCGGCCAGACCCCCGGATCCGTCACCGGAATTCGGAGGCCGACGAGAATGCATCGTGGATGATCATGCCTGGTTACGCAAGTTGAGGGGGCGCTCGTGTCAGGAATTCCAGAGCCGGATCTCGGCATCCACCATCCGGTACGGAAACCCGTGCCGACCTGGCCGGACAGCACGGACCCCGGGCCCTGCACGGGGTCGGGGCCAGGGCCGTACCCCGTCGCCGCCGCGGCCGGCCTACTCGTCGGTACGCTGCCGGACGTCGTGATCGTGGAGCTGTTCGCCGATCCGCCGGACATCCACCTCTACCCGGAGGAAGCGGACAGGGTGAAGCGCGCGGTCGACAAGCGCCGACGAGAATTCGCCACCGTCCGACTGTGCGCCCGCAGGGCCCTGGCCCGGCTGGGAATGCCGCCCGGGCCGATCCTTCCCGGCCCCGCAGGGGCGCCGGCCTGGCCCGAGGGCGTGGCGGGAAGCATGACCCACTGCCCGGGTTACCGGGCGGCCGCGGTAGCCAGGACCAGGGAGGTCGCCGCGGTCGGGATCGACGCGGAACCGAACTCCGCGCTGCCCAGGGGCGTCGAGAGGATGGTGGCCTCGCCCGAGGAGCGGCGCACGCTGGACCGCCTCACCCTGTCCCACCCCGCCGTGGCCTGGGACCGGCTGCTGTTCAGCGCGAAGGAGAGCACGTACAAGACCTGCTTCCCGCTGATGGGCCAGCTGCTGGACTTCAGCGACTGCACCATCACGCCGGATCCGGAGCGCGGCACCTTCAGCAGCTCGCTGCACGTCCCGGGCCCGGTGGTCGGCGGGCGCCGGGTGGACACCTTCACCGGGCAGTGGCGAACCGCCGTCCGGGAGGGCGTCGAGTACGTGGCGACGGGGATCGTCGTACCGGCCGCTCCCGCACCCGCAGCGTCCGGTAACCGGTGACTGCAAGCCGGATTCCGGCCACGTTCGATGGGTGGCCGAAATTCACGGGATACAGCGCATTCCCTCCGGGGGCTCCGCAGCAAATCAGCCAATTACCCCGCCGAGTCCCCGCGTGGCCGTCCCGCACAGACCCGCCGGAGCAATGGCCGGAACTCGATCAGAGCCTTGGAGGGCCCATCTTGCGCCAGTAGGGTGATCGACATGCTGCAAGAAGTAAAAGGAACGCAATATTTGACGGCCCTGCGCGAGGGCGGTTCGCTTCCCGGTATCGTCGAGGCCGACAATGACGGCACTTATGTCGTCAAGTTCCGGGGAGCCGGCCAGGGAAGCGCGGCCCTCGTCGCCGAGATCGTGGTCGGCGAGCTCGGCCGGCACCTCGGCATCCGGGTCCCCGACCTGGTCCTCCTCGACGTGGACGCCGAACTGGCCCGCCGCGAGCCGGACCAGGAGGTGCAACAGCTCCTCCAGGCCAGCACCGGCCCCAATCTGGCCATGGACTTCCTGCCCGGCTCGGTCGGCTACGACGGCATCGCCTGGCGGGCGCCGGCGGAGGAGGCCGCCCGCATCTACTGGCTGGACGCCCTGACGGCCAACGTGGACCGCACCTGGTCCAACCCCAACCTCCTCATCTGGCACCGCCAGTTGTGGGCGATCGACCACGGTGCGGCGCTGATCTTCCAGCACTCGTGGCCGTCGGTGGACGGCTGGGCGAACCGGGACTACGGACTGGGCTCGCACGTCCTGTCCGAGCGGGTTTCCACGCTGGCGCCCCCGGTCCTCGACGCCCTGGACGCCGAGCTGGCCGCCCTCGTGACGCCGGAGGCGCTGGAGCGGATCCTCGGACTCGTGCCCGACGATTTCCTGGTCGCCATGAACTCGGCGAACGGCGCGGACCCGCAAACCCTGCGCGAACGCTACTGCGAATACCTGCTGGCCCGTCTCGCGGGTGAGCGCACCTGGTGGCCGGAGGCGGCGGCATGAGCACTCGCGTCTCTCCTTCCCTCGGTTTCGACTACGCGCTGCTGCAGGCCGTTCCCCGCGTGGACCGCGGCGAGCGGATCAACGTCGGCGCGCTGCTCTACTGCAAGCAGGCCGACTTCCTCGCGGCCGAGATCCACATCGACGCCGCACGCCTGCGCGCCCTGGATCCCGACGTCGACCTGACCGGTGTCACCGACGCCCTCGAAGCGATCCGCGCCATCTGCGCGGGCGACCCGAAGGCCGGCCAGGCCGGCGCCGGCACGCTGCGCTCGCGTTTCGGCTGGCTGACGGCCCCGCGCAGCGCGGTCGTCCAGACCGGACCGGTGCACGGCGGCCTCACGGCCGACCCGACGGCCGAACTGGCCCGGCTGATGAACCGTCTGGTGCGCTGAGCCGCCGTCCTCCCGCACCACCGCCCGTCCCCGTACCGAGGACACCACATGCAGGACATCATCGATGCCGTCGTGAGCGGGGAAGGGGTGCGGGAGGACTTCGCCGCGCTCGCCCTCCCCGACGCGTACCGGGCCGTCACCCTGCACAAGGACGAGACGGACCTCTTCGCGGGACTCGCCACCCGCGACAAGGACCCGCGCAAGTCGGTGCACCTGGACGAGGTTGCGGTGCCCGAACTAGGTCCGGGTGAGGCCCTGGTGGCCGTCATGGCCTCCTCGGTGAACTACAACACCGTCATCAACCGCTTCCGGGAGCCGGCACCGGCGTCCGACTGACCCTGCGGCTCGGCCACGGGCTGCCACCACGCCTTCGGGCACCGGTGGCAGCCCGTTCGCATGTGCGCCCCGCGGCGCGGGCCGCCCTTCCTGAATGCGTTTCAGATACAGCTCCGTATTGGGATACAGTCTCGTATCTGGGAAGCGCGTCAAGGAGGCGATCACCATCACCAAGCGACTCACCCGGCAGCAGAGCCGGCAGGTCACCCGCGAGCAGATCCTTCAATCGGCGGCCGCACTGTTCGCCGGCCAAGGGGTCAGCGGAACCTCGGTGGAGCAGATCGTCGAGGCCGCCGGCTACACCCGCGGCGCCTTCTACGGCAACTTCGAGGGCAAGCACGAGCTCGTCCTCGCCCTGCTCGAACAGCGGACCCAGCACGAGCTGGAAGAGATCCAGGAGATGAGCCGCGCAGCGGCCACCTTCGAGGAGATGCTCGACCACCTCCGCTCCTGGCACCGCCGGCGCGACGAGAACCTCGCGAGCTGGCTCGCCCTGCGCACCGAACTCTGGCTCTACGGACTGCGCGACCCGGAGCTGCTGCCCGTACTGGCGGACCGCGAGCGCCGCTCCCGGGAAGTGATCGCCCAGTCGCTGGAGCAGGGCTTCGCCGCGCGCGGCGTGACCACGCCGGCTCCCGTGGAACTGCTGGCCCTGATCGTGCACGCGCTGAACGACGGACTGTCCATCCAGCGCGTGCTCTCCCCCGCCGACAGCGGCATGGACTCCGTCGTGGACGTGGTGGAGCTCCTGATGAAGTCCTGGACCGCACTCGCCCGCAGCACCGCAACCGCTGCCGAACCGACCGCGGCACCCGCCGCGGAACCCACCGCCGAACCCCCGATCGAGAACCTGGAGAAGAACCCATGAACAAGGCAGGGCAGGCAGAAAAGCCGGCGAACGCCGGCCCACCTGCCACCCCCGACGCGCCCGAGCCCGACCCGAAGCGGTGGCTCGCGCTGACCGTCCTGCTGGTCGCCACCTTCATGGACCTGCTCGACGCCAACATCATCACCGTGGCGATCCCGAGCATCCAACGCGACCTCGGCGCCTCGACCGTCGCCATCCAGGCGATGACGGCCGGATACACCCTGAGCTTCGCGGTCCTGCTGATCACCGGCGGCCGGCTCGGTGACATCTTCGGCCGCAAGCGGATGTTCCTCATCGGCGTCAGCGGCTTCGTCCTCGCGTCCGCCATGTGCGCCGCCGCGCCCAGCACCGAATTACTCGTCGTCGCCCGCGCGCTCCAGGGGCTCACCGCCGCGATCATGGTGCCCCAGGTACTCGCGCTCATCCACGTCTCCTTCGCCCCCCAGGAGATCGGCCGCGTCGTCAGCCTCTACGCGAGCATGGTCGGCCTGGCCATCGTCTCCGGTCCCCTCATCGGCGGCGCCCTGATCAGCTGGAGCCCGCTGGACCTCGGCTGGCGCAGCATCTTCGTGGTGAACCTGCCCGTCGGCGTGGTGGCCCTGATCGGCGCCGCGAAGTGGATGCGGGAATCGAGCTCCCCCCATGCGAAGCGCCTGGACATCGTCGGCATGCTGCTGGTGATCCTCGGGCTGCTGCTGCTCATGGTGCCGCTGACCCTCGGCCGCGAGCTCGACTGGCCGCTCTGGAGCGTCGTCTCGCTTGTCGCCGCCGCCCCCGTCCTCGTGCTGTTCGTGGTCTACGAGCGCCACAAGACCCGCAAGGACGGCTCGCCCCTCGTGACGCTGTCCCTGTTCAAGGTCCGCGCGTTCGGCGCCGGCATCGGCGTGCAGCTCCTCTTCAGCGCCATTCCCGCCGGCTTCTTCCTCAGCTGGACCCTCTACCTCCAGGCCGGCCTGGGCTGGTCGGCCCTGCACACGGGTCTGACAGCGATCCCGTTCTCCCTGTGCGTGCCGGTCGTCGGCGGTCTCGCCGTCCGCAAGTTCTCCCCGCTCTACGGCCGATACTGCCTGCTCGCGGGGGCCGTCCTGATGTTCGCGGGCATCGTCTCCTACGCCTGGGCGGCCGACCACTTCGGTACGGACATCACCTCCTGGCACGCGATCCCGTCCATGCTCCTGATCGGCTCCGGCATGGGTCTGCTCATGCCCCCGCTGACGGCGCTCGTCCTCAGGGAGGTCCAGCCGCAGGAGGCCGGCGCCGCCTCCGGCATCATCAACGCCACCGGCCAGCTCGGCGCCGCGCTCGGCGTGGCGGTCATCGGCAGCCTCTTCTTCGCGGCGCTCGCGGGCAACGCCGGGCCGCAGGCCGAACGGGTCGCCCCCACCGTGCAGTCGGTTTCGCCCCAGCAGGCCTCGGACCTCCAGGACTGTGCGACCGAGGCACTCGGCCAGGACGACCTGGCCAAGGTTCCGGCCACGTGCTCCAACCTGGTGCAGGGCGCCGACGGCGGCACCCGGGATACGATCAACGGCGCGCTCGGCGAGATCCGCGCGAAGACGTTCGTGTCCACCTACAGCGAGACGCTGTACTGGGCGGCCGGTGGCCTCGTCCCGGTCACCGCCCTCGTGCTGCTCCTGCCGCACCACCGGGTCCGGCGGGAGGAAATGGCCTAGTGCGCCGCGCCTCTGACGACCAGTCGAACCCGAGAACCACATCTGGAGACCTCTCATCATGAGCAGCAGTACGACCTACCAGGTCCTCACCCGGGGCAAGTTCGCGCCCCTCGACGAGGAGCAGCGCGCGTCGCTGCTCGCCCAGGTCGACGACCACGGCGTGCTCAGCGCCCGGTTCACCGAAGAGGGCACGGTGCACTACGAGCGCGGACTGCACGGGTTCACCTTCCGTGTGCTGATCCCGGCGACCGACGACGACACCGAGGAGCTCGTCCTGTCGCAGGCCGAGGAGCTCGCCGTGGCGGCCGTCGCCAAGCTCGGCGCCGGATGCCTCGACCTCAAGTCGGTGTCCACCGACCTGGCCAGCATCAAGATCAAGCGGAAGGGGCGCTGACCCGAAGGTCCCGGCCGGCGCGGCGCCCGGGCGCCGCGCCGGCTCGCACCGGCGGGAACGCGGAACACTCTGATGACACCTGACGAATTCACCCTCGTGCTGTCCGACCCGACCCTGCGCCGCGTCTTCTCCGCGGTCGCGCTCGGCTCGTCCACCTCGTCCGAGATCCTCACGGCCGCGGGGCTCGACACCCCGGTGGCGGCCAAGGCCATCGGGCAGCTGACCCGGACGGGCCTGCTCGTGCCCGAGGGGCGCGGCCGGCTCGTCGTCAACGAAGGCGCCCTGGAAGAGGCGGCGCGGACCGCCGCCCGCCGCCGGGAGGAGGAGGCCGCCGCCGAGCAGCCCGACGCCCGGCTGCGCGGCTTCGTACGCGACCGGGTGCTGGTGGGTCTGCCCGAGGAGGCCGACCACGAGGCGCGGCGCACGGTGCTGCGGCACGTGGGGGAGGCCACCTTCACCCCGGGCGACGAGTACGACGAGCGCACGGTGACGGAACGTCTGGAGCCGTGGTGCGAGAGCGGCGTCCTCGACGCCGTGTCCCTGCGCCGGGCCCTCGTCGACCTCGGGGTGCTGCGCCGGGAGTCGGGGCTGTACGGCCTCACCGCCGCTCCGGTCGGCGCCGCCTGACACCGATGGCCCCCGTCCGGCAGGACGGGGGCCATCGGCCTTAGCCCGTCTTCCGGGCGTCCTCTAGGCGGGCCCGGCCGGGCCCGCCGCCACGGGTACCGGCCGGGGCCGGCGAACCGCGTCCAGTACGGCGGCCTGGTACGGGGTGAGGGAGCTCGCCCGCTCGTGCGGGAACAGCGCGGCCCAGTCGGGCTCCCGCCCGCAGGCGTACAGGGTCCCGAGCGAGGCGAGCATGGAGCGGGCCTCGGCCCGCCGCCTGCCGGACGGCACCAACCACCCCTGCCGTTCCCCGTGTTCGAGGGTCTGGCGCACCGGGCTCAGCAGTACCGGATGGGCGCTGACCTCGAGGAACACCTCGTGTCCCGCGGCGCCCAGATGTTCCACCGCGGCTGCGAACCGTACCGGTTCCCGCAGGTTGCGCATCCAGTACGCGGCCCCGAGCCCGGCGCCCCGCACCGGCTCGGCCGTCACGGTCGAGTACATCGGCAGGCGGGTGGGGGCCGGCTCCAGGGTGCGCAGGGCGGCGTGCAGGTCCTCGCGCAGCTCGTCCACGTAGTGGCTGTGCGAGGCAACCGTCCCCTTGATCACCCGGCAGTAGACGTCCCGCGCCTCCAGCTCGCCGACGAGCGCGGCGAGGGAGTCCGAGTCCCCCGCCAGGACGGTGGAGCGGGGGCTGTTCTCCCCCGCCACGCTGATCCCGCCGCCGCTCGCCTCGGCCACCGCGCGCGCCTCGGCGGGTGAGAGTTCCGTCGTGGCCAGTGCTCCCTTGCCGGAGATCCGGCGCAGCAGCGCGCTCCGCCGGCAGGCGACCATCAGGGCCTCCCGCAGGGTCAGTCCGCCGGCCGTGTGGGCGGCCGCGATCTCCCCCATGCTGTGCCCGACGACCGCGTCGGGCGTGATACCCCAGCTGCGCCAGAGCGCCGTCAGGGCGATCTGCAAGGAGACCATCGTGGGCTGGAGGACGTCCAGTTCGTCCAGCCGCGCCTCCTCGGCCGGCAGCTTCAGCTGCTCGACGATTGAGAAGTCGGCGAACTCGCGCACGAGCCGGTCGCAGTGGTGCATGGCCTCGCGGAACACCGGCTGCTGCCGGAGGAGTTCGCGGCCCATTCCGTACCACTGGGCGCCCTGCCCGGCGAAGACGAACACCAGCCCGGGGCGCCGGGCCGTGACCTCTGCCGGCACCCGCTCCGCCTCGCCCGCGCAGGCCTCTTCGAGCTGGGTGCGCAGGTCCTCGTACGAGTCGACGGCGAAGGCGATCCGGTGGGCGCCGGCCGTGCCCGTCGCCGCTTCGTGGCAGTACCGGGCGAGTGAGGGCAGTCCGCGTCCGGCACGGATCCTGTCGATGTGGGCGTACAGCTGGACCCGGAGCAGGTCCTCCGTGCCGGCGGCGACGGCGAACAGCCGTGGACTCATTCTTCCCCCTTTCGGTTGCGGCCCGGGCGGACGGGTCATCGGCGGACGGCGATCCGGTGGCGGTAGCTCTCCATCGGCAGGCCGCTCATCCACGGCACGATGCCCAGCTTGCTGAGCGCCTTGATGGCGGGCGGCGGCTGGTAGCCGGCGAACATGCCGCCGAACATGAGGATCTGGCTGTGCGCGGCGATCTGGCGCACCAGCGGGTTCATGCGCTGCTTGCCGAGGGTGGTGCGGAAGTGGCTGCCGGGTGCCATCCGGCGGCGGACGGCGGCGCGGACCCGGTCCGAGATGTCGTGGTCGGCCGTCCATTCCAGGCCCTCGGTCTCCTCCGCCGTGCGCCGCATGATCTCCGTGCGCTGTCGGGTGTAGACGTCGATGTGGCTGAGGAAGCCGCCGGGGCGCAGCACGCGTGCGGCCTCGGCGAGGAACTTGCCGAGGTCGGGGTAGGTGTGCGAGCTCTCGATGTTGACGAGCACGTCCACGGAGCCGTCCTCGAAGGGCAGGTCCTCCGCGTCGCCGTGGACGAAGGTGAGCGCGTCACCCCGGGACAGGGTGGCGGTGGCCCGTGCGACGGCCTTCGGTGAGAGGTCCAGGCCGGTCATGCGGGCGCCGGGGGCGATGCGGGAGAGGAGGTTGAGGCCCTCCCCCATGCCGCAGCCGACTTCCAGGACGTGGCGTCCGGCGTAGTCGTCGAGGTCGATGGGGAGCTCGCGCAGGGCGAGGAAGTAGAGCTGCTCGCTGAAGCCGTCGGTCCAGGGCTCGCCGAAACCGGGCACGCGGGCGCGGATCTCCTCGACGAGGGCGGGGTCGTGCATGCCCCAGTTCCACAGGGCCCCGTGGCCGGAGAGCGTGGCGGCCATGTCGTAGATGGTGGCGCTGGCGGACTTCATGCCGGCGGCGTTCTCGCCGCGGCGGGCCGTGCCGGACTCGTCGAGGTTGATGTCCGCGAGACCGCTGGTGAAGGCGGTCATGACGTCAGGGGTGGCACTCATGTGGGTCTCCGGTGAGCAGGGTGGGTGGTCAGGCGGTGACGGTGTCGCCGCGCACCAGGCCGAATCCGTCGGGTACGTCGGCGGGGTCGGTGCCGGTCGTGACGGGTCGGTTGTCGGCGTCGACGAACACGACGCTCGGTTCGTACGAGCGGGCGTGCTCCTCGCTCATGGAGGCGTAGGAGATGATGATGACGAGGTCGCCGGGGTCGATGAGGTGGGCCGCGGCGCCGTTGATGCCGATGACCCCGCTGTCGGCCTCGCCCTCGATGACGTAGGTGCTGAGGCGGGCCCCGTTGTCGATGTCGACGATGTCGACCTTTTCGCCGGGCAGCAGGTTCGCGGCGGCCATCAGGGTGGAGTCGATGGTGACGGAGCCCACGTAGTGCAGGTCCGCCTGGGTCACCGTCGCACGGTGGATCTTGGACTTGAACATCTCTCGGTACAGCACGTTCTCTCCGTTCACCAGGTCACCGGTAGCTCTTGGACGCCGTAGATGATCATGTCCGGGCGGGTGCGGACCTCGGCGGCGGGGACGCCGAGGCGCAGCCCGGGGAAGCGTCCGAACAGGGCCTCTAAGGCGACCCGCAGTTCCAGTCGGGCGAGTTGCTGGCCCACGCACTGGTGGACGCCGTGCCCGAACGCGAGGTGCGGTACGGGCTCGCGGGTCACGTCGAGGGCGTCCGGCCGGGCGCAGAGCACCGGGTCGCGGTTGGCGGCCGCGAAGGAGAGCGAGACGGCGTCCCCGGCCGCCATCCGGTGTCCTTCGAACTCCAGGGCCTCGCCCGCCGCGCGGATGCCGCCCGCGTGGACGACCGTGAGGTAGCGCAGCAGTTCCTCGACCGCCCTCTCGGCCAGGGAGGCGTCGGCGGCCAGCGCGGCCGACTGTTCGGGGTGCTCCAGCAGCGCGAAGGTGCCCAGGGCGATCATGTTCGCGCTGGTGTCGTATCCGGCGGTCAGCAGCACGCTGCCGACCGTGACGAGTTCCTCGTCGGTGAGCCGGCCCTCGGTGACGAGGGTGGCGAGCAGGTCGTCCGCCGGTTCGGCGCGCTTCGCCTCGACCAGCCCGCGCAGCAGGCCGGTGATGGTGTGCCAGCCGTCGATGGCCTCCTCGGCGCTGGAGTGCACCGCGAAGAGGGCTTTGACCGCCCGGGCGAACGCCGGGCGTTCCGACACGGGCACGCCCAGCAGCTCGCAGATGGCCGACGCGGCCATGGGCTCCGCGAACCCCGTCACCAGGTCGACCGGGCCCTCGCCCTTGTCTTCGGCCATGGCGTCCAGGTGGCCCCCGGCGAGTTCCGTCAGCCGGGGTTCGAGGCTGCGGGTGCGGCGCGCCGAGAACCAGGCGGCCACCGCCCGGCGGTAGCGGGTGTGCTCCGGCGGGTCCGTCGCCGTGAACATGCCCGGGGCCGGCTCGGTGCGGTCCGTCGCCATGGGCAGCGGGATCGGCGAGCGCAGCGCTTCGCCCCGGGAGCTCATCCGGGGGTCGGCCAGCAGTCTGCGGACCTGGGGGTAGCCGGTGACCAGCCAGCCCACGTGCCCGTCCGGGAACTCCATGCGGGCGACCGGGTGGTCGGCGCGGAGCACGCCCAGTTCGGGTGCGGGGTCGAAGGGGCACCGGCCCCGGGTCATCGGCAGACCCGGGACCGTGGGAAGGCCGTCGGTCATCGCACCTCGTTCTCCGGGGACAGTCGGACGGGGAGACGCTGCATCGAGAGCAGGTAGCGCGGCTCGATCTCCTGCGGGTCGACGGCCAGCGACAGGTCCGGGAACCGCTTGAACAGTGCGGTCAGGGCGACCTCCCCCTCGATCAGGGCGAGGCTGGCGCCCAGGCAGTAGTGCGCGCCCCGGCCGAAGCCCAGGTGCGGGTTCTGCTCGCGGGTGACGTCGAGGCGTCCGGGCTCCTCGAAGACCTCGGGGTCCCGGTTCGCGGCGGCCAGCACCACCTGGATGGCCTCTCCGGGCTGCACCTTCACTCCGCCGATCTCGACGGGCTGGGTGGCGAAGCGGCGGAAGGTGTGCTTCACCGGCGCGGTGTGGCGTACGAGTTCGGCGACGGCCCGGCTGCCGAGGGAGGGGTCGTTCTTCAGCAGTTCCAGCTGATCGGGGTGCTGGAGGAGGGTGAAGACCCCGAGCGCGACGAGGTTGCGGACGGTCTCGTGGCCGGCCTGGACGAGGACCATCGCCAGGGCGGTCAGCTCGTCGTCGGTCAGCCGGTCGCTGTCCTCCTCGTGGACCTGCACGAGTTCGGAGATCAGGTCGTCGCGCGGCTCGGCCTGGCGGGCGGCGATCAGTTCCCGGGTCACCCGGGCCATGCCCCGTACGGCCGGGGCGAACTGTTCGGGGTTCGGGCGCAGGACCTGGGCGAGGGTCTCGCTCCACTCGCGCCACTGCTCGCGGTACTGCTCGTCGACGCCGAGGAGTTCGCAGATGACGATGATGGCCAGCGGGTGCGCGTAGTCCGCGATCAGATCGGGCTCGGACTTGCCGGCGAGGCCGTCCAGCAGGCGCTCCGCCACGCGTTCGACGGCCGGGGTCAGGGCCAGCATCCGCCGGGCGGACAGGGCCCGGGTGACGAGGCGGCGGACCCGCATGTGGTCATCGCCGTCCATGGTCAGCAGGGTGGAGTCGAACATGTCGACGATGTCCTCGGGGATGCCCCGGCTGAGCATGCTCTCGCGGTGGGAGTCACCCGGCGGGCGGCTGCGCAGGGTCGGTTCCCCGAGCACCGTCTTGACGTCGTGGTGTCCGGTGACCACCCAGACGTCGCTGCCGTCGGCGAACTTGCCGCGGCAGACGGGCCGGGGGCCGCCGAGCCAGCGCTCCCCCGCCTTCGGGTCGGTGATGAACTGGGGGTCGGACAGATCGAACTCGCTCGCCAGGTCGTCCGATTCGGTGCTGAGTTCCGGGGTGGGGGTCTCGGTCATGCGGTGTGCCTCGCTCATTACTGGGGATGTCGGTCGTGCGGGTGGTGCGGTGTACGTGGTCGCGCCGCCCCTTCGAGGGTCAGGAGCTGCGGCTGCGGAGCCCGCCGCCCACGACCTCGGCGGCCTCGGCCATCAGGCGCTCGGCGAGCACGTCGGCGTGCCGGTCCCGCCAGGCGTGCAGCGATGTGCCGGCCAGCCACCGGTTGCAGGCGCCGAGGGCCGGTCCGCAGGGGATCTGGTAGTCGGCGACGCGGCCCGGCGTGCCCTCGATCGCCCAGGTGGCCGCCTGGGCGCAGTACCAGCGGAAGACGAGCGCCATGCGCCGCTTGGGGTCGGGGGCGGACTCGGCGGAGTGGCCGAGACGGGCGAGGATCTCCTCGAAGGAGGCCCCCAGGTAGTCGCGCTCCACCTTCGCGCGCACCGCGGGGGGTACCGCTTCCCACGCGTCGTGGTTGCGCCACAGGTCGTGGAGCTTTCCCGCGCGGGCGTGGAACAGCACGCCCTTGCGCAACACCCGGGCCCGGCCGCCCAGTTCGAAGAGGTCTCCGTAGGGCGCGAAGGCGGTGTCGTGGACGTCGGCCTCTTGGAGGAGGTCCTTGGCCGCCGCGCTGGTCCCGCTCTCGGCGGTGCACGCGTTGATGGAGCCGGTGAGGACGAAGTCGGCGCCCAGGACGAAGGAGGCCGCGGCCGACTCGGGGGCTCCGATGCCGCCCCCGGCCCCGACGCGCACGGCCCCGGCCACTGCGCCGAGCTCGGCGCGCAGTCCGCGCAGGGCGGGCAGCAGCGCCCACAGGGTCGCCATGTCGGAGTGGTCCCCGGCGTCCCCCACCGCGCAGACGTCGTCGGCCAGCGCGACGCGCGCGCCCGCCTCGGCCTCTTCGGCGGTGAGCAGCCCCTCCGCGACCAGCCGGCTCACCAGCGCGGCGGGCGGCGGCTCCAGGAACAGGCGGGCGGCGTCCGGCCGGGTCACCTTCGCCAGGATCTTGCGGGGCACGTGCACGGTGCCGTCCGCCAGCACCCGGGCACCGGTCAGCCGGTGCCGTACGAGGGCGGGCGTCGCCTCGACGTGGGTGGAGGCCTCCACGAACCGGACGTCGTCCCGGATCAGTACGTCGACCAGTTCGGACTCGGCCCGCGGGTCGAAGGGGTCGTGCGTGACGTTGACCCCGAACGGCGCGCCGGCCGGCACGCGCGCGCGGATCGCGGCGACCGCGGAGGCCACGTCGCGGGCCGGGAGCCCCGAGGCGCCGTAGTAGGACAGGAGTCCGGCCCCGGCCATCCGGGCGACCAGGTCGACGGAGCCGACGCCCTGCCGCATCCCTCCGGCGGCGTAGGCGAGGCGGACGCCGTAGTCCCGCCGGAAGTCCTCCGACCCGAGCGACCCGGCGGAGGCCGTCGCGGGGCGTACGGGCGCCACCGGCGCGGGCTCGGTGCGCACGGCCTCGGTACGGACCGGCTGGATACGGACCGGCTCGGTACGGACCCGCTCGGACGGCCGGGGCGCGGCGGACCCCGCCGGCCCGGCAGCGGGGAGGGGGGTCGCCTCGTTCCGGATCCGGTCGATGAGCTTGGTCAGCACCTGCCCCGGCCCCAGCTCGCGCACCCGGAAGTCGCCCTGGCCCATCAGGAGCCGGACGCTGTCGGTCCAGCGCACCGGCGAGGCGATCTGCCGGCGCAGGGTGGCGGCCACCTCTCCCGCCGCGTAGGGCAGTCCGTCGACGTTGGCGATCACCGGGATCTTCGGCGGCGCGAAGGCGGTGGCGTCCAGCAGCCGGCCGAACTCCTCGGCGGCGGCGGCCATGTACCGGCTGTGGAAGGGCGCGCTGACGTTCAGCGGCGCGCACCGCGCACCGGCCGCCTTCAGCGCGGGCAGCGCCCGGTTGACCGAGTCCGCGGGACCGGCGATCACGGTCTGGGTGGGCGCGTTGTAGTTGGCGATGTCGACGTCGGAAAGGCCCTCGTCGCGCAGGACCCGCTCCACGAGCGCGGCGTCGACGTACGAGACGGCGGCCATCGTGCCGCCCGTGACCTGACCCATGAGCCTGCCGCGCTCGGCGACGAGGCGCAGGCCCGTCTCGAAGTCGTACACCCCGGCGGCGAACAGGGCGGAGAACTCGCCCAGGCTGTGCCCGAGGACGTAGTCGGGCAGGCGCCCTCCCTCGCCCACGGCCGCCAGCCAGGTCAGGGAGTTGACCACGTAGAGCGCCGGCTGGGTGTAGCGGGTGTTGCGCAGGTTGCGGCCCGGGTCCTCCAGGCACAGCTCCCGGAGGGAGTAGCCGAGGACGGCGTCGGCGCGGGCGACGAGGTGGGGGAAGCGGTCGAACACCTCCCGGCCCATGCCCTTGGCCTGCGCGCCCTGCCCGGGGAAGACGTGGACGTCGAGCGTCGGTGCGGCGGCGGGCCGGTGCGCGGCGGTCGCTGCGGGAGCGCTCACGGGGTTCACCTCGATTCTTGCGGGGGTGGCGGCGAGGCGGGGACGCGCGTCGAGGACGGCCCGGTACAGCACCTCGTCGCGGGCGTACGGGGACAGCAGGGGAAGCACGCGGGAACCGCTGCCCTCCGGCAGCGCGGCCCGCACCAGGTTGGCCATGGACCCGGACGGCCCCAGGTCGAGGAAGAGCAGGTCGTCCCGTTCCAGGAGCGGGCCCAGTGCCCGGGTCAGGTCGAAGGGTTCGCGGAGCACCCGCCACAGGTGTGCGGGGTCGGGTATCCGCACGGTGGTGCCGGTGGTGCCGGAGATCAGCGGGATCGTGGCCGGCTTCATGGTCAGATCGCCGATCAGGTCCTTGAACACGCCCTCGACCGGGTCGATCAGGGGCGAGTGGAAGGGGAACAGGACGGGCAGCCGCTGGCAGAGCGTGCCGGTGGCGTGGAGGTGCCGTTCGATCCGGTCCAGGACCCCGGCGGTGCCGGCCAGGACGAAGTTCTCCGGTGAGTTCACGGCGGCGACGTGCGCCCCCGCGAGGGCCGGGTCCCGGTCGGCGAGTCCCGCGTCGGCCAGGACCGCGAGCATTCCGCCCCGCGGGCACTCGGCCTCGAAGACGTCGACCTGACGCAGCAGGGAGCGCAGGCACTCGTCCGGGTCGACGGCGCCCGCGACGGCCGCCGCCGCGACCTCCCCGAGGCTGGCACCGAGCACCGCCCCGGGTTCGAACCCGTGGGTGCGGAGCATCCGGGCCAGCGCGTACTCGACCATGAAGATGGCCGGCTGGGTGAGGGAGAACTGCGTCATCGGGTGCTCGGGGCCGCGGCCGGCGCCGTGGATCGCCTCGATCACCGAATCGCCGCGCACCTCGCGGACCGTCGCGTCCAGGGAGTCGAGGGCTTCACGGAAGGCGGCGTCGGCCCCGTAGAGCCACTTGCCCATGCCGTGGTACTGGGAGCCCTGCCCCGCGAACAGGAAGACCGGCGTGAGCATCAGGAGACACGCAGGGAGGATTCGAACACCTTGTGCTGTGTGGGCAGTTGCCCGACCGACTCCACGACGAAGCCGGCTTCCTCGAGGGCGCGCCGCATGGCGGGCTCGTCCAGTCCGGTGGTGCCCTCGTCGCAGGCCACGGCCTGGAACATCGCCCGCCAGCCGTCGATGTCGTTCTCCACGAGCGGCTCCACGACGAGCAGCCGGGCGTCCGCGGGGCTGTCGGCCATGGCGGTGGCGACGGTGCGCAGGATCCGGACGCAGTTCTCGTACGTCCAGTCGTGCAGCACGTTCTTCAGCAGGTAGCGGTCGGCTCCGGCGGGGAGCCCGACGAAAAAGTCGCTCGGGGCGAAGTCGATGCGGTCGAGCACGTCCTCCTTCGCGACCCGCTCCAGGGCCGTGCGGCCCCTGGCGCAGACGCTGGCCCGGTCGGCGACGGTGCCGCGCAGGTCCGGGTGGGCGGCCAGCAGTCCGGGGAGGAGTCCGCCGCTCCCGCCGCCCACGTCGACGACGGTCTTCACGGCGCTGAAGTCGTGCAGGCCGAGCAGGCACTGGGCCACCGGCGTCGCCAGGTCGACCATGCCCTTGTCGAACAGGTCCGCCGTCTCGGGGTGGGTCTCCAGGTAGCCGTAGAGGGACTCCCCGAACACCTCCTGGAAGCCGGACTTGCCCGTCTTGACGGTGTGCATCAGACCGGCGAAGGCGTCGTCGTACAGCTCGGCGGCGAGGATGGCGAAGTGGCGCTGGGTGAAGGGGTGGTCCGCGCGCAGCGGCGCGTAGGCCTCGGTCAGCCGGAACTTCTCCCCGTCGCGCTCCAGCACTCCCGGCACGGTGAGCATCTGGAGGAGGCGGTGGAGGATCTCGGGGTCGGTCTCGGTGCGCTCGGCGAGTTCGGCCGAGGTCATCGAACCGCCGTCGAGGACGTCGGCTATCTCCAGTCGGGCGGCGACCGCGAGGGCCCGGGCGAACCAGCCGCTGACGGCGAGCTTGAGGATTTCCATGAGAACGTCTCTTTCGGTTCCGTCAGGCGAGCCGGCGCAGCCGGTCGGCCAGGGCGGCGGGGGTGGGGGTCTCGAACACGTCGGTCAGCGCGAGCCGGACACCGGTGATGTCCTTGATCCGCTGGGCGAGGGCGACGGCAAGCAGCGAGTGCCCGCCGTTGGCGAAGAAGTGCGCGCCGGCGTCGAGGTCGCTGCGGTCCAGCAGTTCGGCGAACAGGCCGACGACGGTGGCCGTCAGGTCGTCCTGGGCTCCGGCACCGCCTTCGCCGCCGTGGCCGCCGACGGCCGGGCCGGAGTGCCGGGCCGCGTGTTCGGCGAGGGCCAGGTGGTCGACCTTGTCGCTGCCGGTACGGGGGAAGGCGTCCACGGCGATGAACCGGTGCGGAACGACCGAGCGCGGGAGCTGCCCGTGCGCGTGGTCCCACAGTTCGTCCACGGCCTCGGGGCGGCCCGGGACCCGGACGAAGGCGGCCAGGTAACCGTCCGCCCCGGGATCGCCGACGACCACCACGGCCGCCGCCTCGACGTCGGGGTGGGCGAGCAGGACCGCCTCGATCTCGGCGGGTTCGATCCGGTTGCCGCGCAGCTTGACCTGCCGGTCCATGCGGCCGAACAGGTCGATCCTGCCGTCGGTCCGCCAGCGGGCCACGTCTCCCGAGCGGTGGAAGCGCCCGTACTGGGCGTTCTCCCCGAAGCGTTCCGCGGTCAGGTCGGGCCGCTCGTGGTAGCCGGAGGCGACGCCGACGCCCGCGACGCACAGCTCTCCGCGGAGGCCGACCGGGAGCGGCCTGCCGTGCGGGTCGGCGATGAAGACACGGGTGTTGGCGACGGGCGAGCCGACGTCCACCCGTCCGCCGTGGCCGGCCGGGACGCGGCCGGCGGTCGCCCAGATCGTGCTCTCGGTGGGCCCGTAGACGTTCCACAGTTCGGCGCCGGCGTCGAGCAGCCGGGTGGCCAGTTCGGCGGGCAGCGGTTCGCCGCCGGTGAGGAGGACGCGTCCGGCCGTCACCTCCGCGGCCTCGCGGGCGACGAGCCGCCACGTCGTGGGGGTCGCCTGCAGCAGGCCGATGTCGTGGGCGGTGACGGCCTCCGCCAGCAGGGCGCCGTCCGTGCGCGCCTCGTCCGGGAGCACCACCGTGTGGCCGCCGTGGAGCAGCGGCATCATCAGTTCGAGCGAGGAGGTGTCGAAGCTGTAGGTGCTGAGCCAGCCGGTGGGGCGCGTGGAGCCGGCCACGCCGAAGCGTTCGGCGTAGTCGACGATGTGGTTGACGAGGCTGCCGTGCCGGATCGGGATGCCCTTGGGCTTGCCGGTCGAGCCGGAGGTGTGGATCACGTACGCGAGGGCGTCGGGGTCGGCCTTCGCCGCCGCCTCGTCCACCGGCACCTGGGGCACCTGGTCCCAGTCCGTGGCGGGCACGGCGGCGTGGCCCTCCGGGGCTTCGATCCCGGGGCCGACGATGACCACGCGGGCCTGCGTGTCGTCGAGCTGGTAGGTCAGGCGCTCCACGGGGTGGTTCGGGTCGAGCGGCAGGTAGGCCGCGCCCGCGAGCCAGGTCCCGAACACCGAGGCGGCCAGCGCGGCGCCGCGCGGCAGCAGGAGCGCGACGACGTCGCCGGGGCGTACGCCGGCCTCGGCCAGCCGGGCGGCCGTGTCGACGGCCGCGGACCACAGGGCGCCGTACGTGGCCGTGCGGTCGCCCTCCCGTACGGCCGCGGCCGTGGGGTCGGCGGCGGCGCGGCGGGCGAAGCCGGTGAGCACCGACGGCAGGCCGATCGCGCGGTCCGTGGCGTTGGCGGCGTCGATGACCTCGTGGTCGCGGGCCGACCAGGACGGCAGGGAGGCGATCGGGGTGTCCGCCCCGGTACCCAGCGCGACCAGCAGGGCGTCGTAGCGCTGGACCATGAGTTCGACGTCCGACCGGTCCAGCACACCGGTGTAGAACGCGGCGCGGACCGTGGCGGTCTCCTGGTTGGCCGAGACGAAGAACTCGAGGTCGAACTGGCTGAAACCGTTCTCCACGACAAGGAGTTCGGCCTCGGCACCGGCGAGGGTGAAGGTGCGCTGGTCCTCGGCGAAGGGGACGTAGTTGAAGACGTGCTTGAACAGCGCGTTGCGCCAGCCGGAGCCGTCGCGTTCGACCATGTCGAGCACGTCGTCGGTCGGTACGTCCTTGTGCGCCATCGCCTCCATGAACGTCCGCCGGGTCAGGGCCGTGAGGTCCCGGAAGGTGGCGTCACGGTCGAGCAGCAGGCGCAGGACGACGAGGTTGCTGTGGTAGCCGACCGCGTCCACCGCCTCGCGGGGGCGGGTGTTGACCGGCGAGCCGATGGTGAGGTCGGGCCCGGCGCCGTGCGCGGCGAGGAGGACCGCGTAGGCGGTGAGGAGGACGACGGACTCCGGTGCCCGCAGCTCGCGCTGGAGGCGGCGTACGACGTCGTGGGCCTCGGCCGACAGGACGTGGGTGACCTCGTCGCCCCGGAGGGTGGTGACGGGCTCGTCGCGCTGTTCGCAGAGGAGTTCCAGGCCCGAGGAGCGGAAGCCGGCCATGCGCTCCTGCCAGTAGCCGCGGCTCTCGGGGGACGGTGCGGGCTCGCGCAGGGCGGGCACCTCGGCGGGGGCGGGGTGGCCGCCCTCCAGTACCGCCTCGTAGAGGGTGACGAACTCGGCGCGCAGGATGGCCGTCGACTGCACGTCGGACACGGCGTGGTGGACGGCCAGGCACAGCACGTCGGCGTCCGGCCCGTGCAGCAGCAGGGCGCGTACGAGGGAGCTGCCGTCCGGGGTGAACGGGCGGGCCACGAAGGCCGTCAGGACGGCCTGTTCCTCCTCCGCGGCGCCGTGGTGCTCCGCCTCCTCCAGCCCGACGGCCAGGGACGGCACGACGGCCTTGGTCAGCTCGGCGCCCTCGCGGTGGTAGACCGTGCGCAGCACCTCGAAGCGCTCCGTGAGGAGCCGCAGGGCGTGCGCGGTGGCGGCGGCGTCGAGGCGGCCCCGTACGCGCAGGGCGAGCGACAGGTTGTTGGCGCCGCTGCCGGGGACCAGCTCGTCGAGGAGCCAGAGGGTGGTCTCCTTGCGGCTCGCCGGTACGCGCCCGGCCGCGGGACCGGAGCCGTCCCGGGCAGGGCCGGCCGTGGTTTCGGTGCTCACGCGTGCTCCCCCGGGCGGGCCGAGAGGGCTCCGGCCACGGCTTCGGCGATGGCGGGGGTGCGCAGCAGGTCCCGGTGCTCGACCTCGAAGCGCCGCTCGTCGGCGACCTCGATGGGGGCGACGCCGGGGGTGGTGCGCATCCGGTTCAGTCCGCTGGTCACGCTGGCGGAGGTGACGACCGTGGCCCCCTTCCAGCCGGGGCGCGGGTCGAGACCGGCGGCGGTGGCGAGGTAGGACATGAACGAGCCCACCAGCTGCACCAGTTCGCCGGCGTAGTCCTCGTCGAGTCCGGCCCGCCGCAGTGCCGTGGTGCCGATCGGGCGGAAGGCCGCGTACAGGCCGGCGGCGAAGGTGGCCGGGGCGATGTCGGGCTGCCCGGCGAGCCGCTCGGCGGCGCCGGACAGTTCGGCTATCTCCTCCGGGGTCAGCACGGTGGTCATGTTGCCGACGACCCGGCCGAACTGGAGGTGCACGGTGGGCACGTCGACCAGTTCCGGGTCGAACAGCACGACACGGGGTGCGGTCGCCTGCCGTGCGCCGATCTTCTCGGCGAGCACGCCGGCGAAGACGGAGCCCGCGCAGTAGCCGAGCACGGCGCGGACCGTGCGACCGGAGGCGGCCACCTCGGAGAGCCAGGGCTCCAGGTAGCTGTCGTCCAGTGCGTCGGTCTCGGGGTCGCGGACCGGGGCGACGGTCTGCCACAGGTCGCAGTCCAGCTTCAGACCGGGCGCCAGATCGGCGAATCCGCCCTCGTTCCTCCCCGTCACCGGGAAATCGGCCGCGAGCACGATATCGGTGTCGGTGTCGGTGTCGGCGTCGGATCCTGCGTCCGAAACGATATTCCACACGGTGGGGCTGGGCATATCAAGATCCCCCGAAAGTAAAAGTTTCATCGATTTGTTTTCTCGACCATCTCCGGCCAGACCAGGCCAGATCCTAGGGTCGCCGATCGACGCTGTCCACAAAGAGTCGATCATGAACTGCCCGCGATCCGACCGGAGAAACTCCGAACCGCGAGGGAATCACGCCAAGGGATTTCAGACACGAGGGAAGGAGTTTCCGCCAACCGACATCACCCGCCGGGCCCATTTCCAGGAAATTTCATAGGGCACGCACCTCCACGAGCCCGCGGAACCCGGTTTCGAGGCTGACGGGAACCGCTCGAGGGGAACTTCCAGGATGTCCTGATTTGTCGTGTGACAGCCACCATATGAGACAGCTTCCGACGGCAATGGCCGACTCCGGATCCCCTGGCGCGCAGGGGCACCGGCCACGGCGGGCGGTGCACCAGCAGAAAGCTCTCGCGAAACACAAGGAGCGATCAGATCGAGGGAGTCTTCCCAGCGGAAGCGGTCCGCTCCCCCGCCCGCCTTGGGGCGGTGCGGCTCACAGCTGCCCACCAGGGCGCCGATTTCGCGGAATTCGGCGAGGCTTCTCCGGCAGGCGTGGACGGGCGGCCACGGCGGAGTTCACGTAGGGCAGGACGGTGGTGGGGGTGTCCATTCCGTAGGCCTAGCAGCGGATGGCCGGCGCGAGGCTGTCGGCGGAACCCGCGGCCCGCTTGTTGACCGTGCCGAAGGTCGCGGGGGCGGCCGCGATGAGCGTCTCGATCGGACTGAGGCTCCGTCATGCGGCTCCCCTTCAGCGCCAGTAGTCCGCGAGCATCCCCGCCGGCCGGCCCGGTTCCCGGACTTCACCCCTCGGCCGGGGAACAGGCGTGACCAAGCGGGCCCGGCCGCCGGGAGGGCAGGCGGCACGGGCGCCGGGAGGGCAGGCGGCACGGGCGCCGGGCACCGGGGTCAGTCCTCGGAGGGCGGGCCGGGGGCGAGGAGTTCGCCCTTCACGTGTTCGTAGTCGGCCAGGGCCTGAGGGTCGCCGTGGTGGTAATCGGTCCAGAAGCCGGGGCGCTGCCAGCGGGCGTCCGCGAGGCGGGTGCGGCCGTCGACGATGCTCAGGGTCCAGCCGGGCGGTATCCGGGTGTCCACCGTCTCGAAGTTGCCGGGGTCCCAGAACAGTCCGGGGTCGGGTGTCTCGGGGCCGAGCACGCGGATCTGGCAATCGATGTCGTAGGCGACCATCTCCAGAACCGCGTAGACGCCGCCCACGCGGATCCCGTCGTACTCCGCGACCGGGCAGTCGCCGTCGGGATGAATGATCTCCAGGCATCTGACTCTCATGGAGAGAAGTCTGCCTGGCCGACACCCGGTTTCGAGCGCGGTCACGTCGGTCAGCAGCTGTCGGAGCGGGCCGGGGCGTCGATGGTGAGCGTGACCGGGGCTGCGCAGCAGCCTCCGCCGGTCGCCTCGGCGGCCTCGGGCCGGTCGAAGAGACCTGCGCCGCCGCAGACTCGCCGGGCCGACGACCTCGCCCCAGGTGGAGAACAGTCGTACGTGCGACCACTCGCGGACCGCGGATCCGTTCGGCGGGGCCCGTCTCCAGGACGAGGCCCGCATGTTGGACGCATGACCACGAAGGGGTTGCCGCTGCTGCAACCGGAAACCGTGGCACCGTGCTGCCCGCCACTGGTGCGGATCAGCTGAACGTCTCCACCGCGTACAGGACCCCGACGCCTGCGGCCAGCGTGCCGAGCAACAACCGCAGCGCCCTTTCCGGAAGGTGGGGCTGAAGACGGGCGCCGAGGTAGCCACCGATCAGTCCGCCCAGGCCACACGCCAGACCGAGGAACCAGTGGGGCGCGATGTTGCCCGAGTCGGCGAGCGACAGCAGCGCGTAGGTGGCCGCTCCGACCACGGAGGTGGCGAAGGTGGAGGCCAAGGCCGCCGGGGCGACCTTGGCTACCGGAATCCCGCGCCCGACGAGGACGGGGCCGAGGAGCGAGCCGCCGCCGATGCCGTAGATCCCTCCGACCACCCCCACAGCGAGGGCCAGGCCGGTGACCGTGCGCGCCGACGGCCCTCCACCGTACGGTTTCGGTTCCGGGGGCGGCAGGAGCGTCCGGGCGATCAGCCACACGCCCAGCGGCAGCAGGAACACGGCCACCAGGGCCTTGAAGACGGTCGGGCCCGGGATGGCGAACACCCGGATGACCGCGCCGACGACGACCCCCGGCAGGGTACCGAGCACCAGCTGCCGGACCAGCGGACCGTGGAGCGCGCCGGTGCGGAGGTAGCGCAGGAGCGCGCCCGGGCCGGCGACGACGTTGTAGAGGAGATTGGTCGGCGTCACCGCCGGGCTCGGTACGGCGAACACGCTCAGCTGCACCGGCAGGAGGAAGACCGCTCCCGAGACGCCGACCGGCGCGGTGACGACGGCGATCAGCAGCCCTGCGGCCAGCCCGGCCAGTCCTGTCCCCCACTCCACGGGTCAGGTGCGTTCGATGTGCACGCTCGTCGCCTTGACCCGTGCTGTGGCGCGCATCCCGATCTCGATCCCGAGTTCTTCGACGGCCTCGCGAGTCAGCAGGGACACCACCCGGTGGGGGCCGGCCTGGATCTCGACCTGGGCGGAGACGTCGCCGACCTTGATGGCGGTGACGATGCCGGGGAAGGCGTTCCGGGCCGACGTGTGCGGAGCGTCTTCGTCCTCCGCACCCTCCTGCGCGAACTCGGCACAGAAAGCGGCGAGGTCGGGCCCGTCGACGATGCGCCGCTTGCCCTCACGGCGGGTGGGGAACCGGTCGGCGTCCGCCCAACGCCGGGCGGTGTCGATGCTCACGCCCAGCAGGTCGGCGGCCTGGCCGATCGTGTAGGACTCCATGCGACACACCCTAGAGGAGCAGGTCAGTTGCCTCGCGGCCCAGGTGGCGGGGGCGTCCCGCTGTCCGTCGTGCCGCGCACGCACCGGGCGCCCTCACGAGGCTGAGCGCCGGTACGCGCTGCGGCGCCGGCTCTGTGCGTGACCATCGCGGCGCCCCGATCACCGCCGTCAGATCAGGGCGGCGATCACCTCACGTGCTGCGCGTTCGCCCTCGGTGGCGCCGCCTTCCATGAAGCCCTGGAAGTCGTAGCTGCAGTGTTCGCCGCCGATGTGGAGGTTCCCCTGCGCGGTGCCCTCGTACCGGGCATAGCGGTGCAGGTAGCCGGTGGGCCAGTACGAGTAGGCACCGAGGGAGTACGGGTTGCGGTGCCATGCCGACAGCTGTGCCCGTCCGCTCCAGGCGGCCCTGGTGCCGGGAAAGAACGCGTCGATACCGGTGAGCATGCGGGTGGCGAGGGTCCGTACGTAAGGGTCGGTCTCGGTGGCGAAGGGGGTCGCGGGCGTGAGTGCACCGGCCAGCGTGCCGCCCCCGTACTGGAGCAGGATGCCCCCGTTTCCGGGCTGGACCTTGGTGGTGTCCCAGGTCTGCTGGATGTCGGAGTCGGTGAAGCAGTCGCCGGCGGAGACGCCCGGCCAAGGGCCGGTGCCGCGCCAGGGCCGGCTGGTGAACTGCATGTTGAGTTTGGTGCAGTGGCCCATCCGGGCATCGCGCAGCAGGTTCTTCATGAGCGGGTCGAGCCCGGCTGCCGTGAGGTCGATGCGCTGGAGCACGGGCAGTGGTACGCACAGGACGGTCTGGTCGGCGGTGACGGTGCGGATAGTGCCCGAGTCGTCGAAGGTGAGGGTGTGGGTCCCGTCGGAGTTGGCTCTGACGGCGATGAGTTCGCGCCCCATCAGCAGGGAGCCCGCGGGCAGGGCCTGTGCGATCGCGAGGGGAAGCTGGTCGTTGCCGCCGGTGATGTGGTAGCGCTCGTTGGACAGGCCCCAGACGTTGAAGTGGCCGGGGTTGGGCTGGTAGCCCATGAGGAGGACCAGGGCGAGGGCGGACTGGTCGACGGTGTCGGCACCGTACTCGACGTTGTAGGCGACGTCGATGAACCGGCCGAGGCGTGAGGTGTGGCCGCCGGGGACCCGGGTCTCGATCCACTGGTGGATGGACATGTTGTCCAGGGCGGTGCCGGTGGGGGTCGTGGTGTTCCAGGTGACCTCGCCCGCTTCCTGCAGATCCCGGCGCAGCGCCTGGTAGACGGCCTTGAAGTCCTCGTCGGCCTGGGTGCGGGGGTAGTAGGCGCCGTCGAACCACAGGACTTCTTCGGCGCCGTTGGGCCCGCCGCCGAGGAAGTCCTCGGTGGGCAGGTCGAAGCGGCGACACAGTTCGAGGATCTTCTTGTGGCTGGTGTCGATCAGCTCGCCGCCGATCTCGGAGGTCTGGCCGTACGCCCAGTGGGTGCGCTGGGTCCACATGCGGCCGCCGACCCGTGCGGGGTTGGCCTCGTAGACGGTGCAGGGGATGCCTGCGTCCTGGAGGGTGAGGGCGGCGGTCAGGCCCGCGATGCCCGCGCCGACGACGGCGACCCGGGGGTTGCCCGTCGGCGGCTTCTTGCCGTCCTGCACGGTCTCGGCGCGGGCGGGGAGGGTGGTGGCGGCGCCTGCGAGGGCGGCGCCGAGGCCGAGGGCCGCGGCGCGCTCCAGCAGGGCGCGTCGGCTCAGGCCGCGTACGTCGGCGGCGGGGAGGGCCAGTCGGCGGGCGGCTGCGTGTTCGGCGGCGAGTTGCCTGAGTGCGTGCATGACGGAGGTTCGGGCCATGGTGGGTGGCTCCTCGGGTGTCAGACGTTCGCGGCGGAGGGGGAAGGGCGCTCGGCGCTGGGGTCGGTGCGTTCGGTGGCGTCCTCCAGGACGATCCGGCCGATCACCTCGTAGCGCTCGGGCGCCCTGAGCTTGAGGTAGGCGCCGAGTCCCAGCCCGCCGAGGAAGACGGCGGCGACGATCCAGGGGATGAGGGTGAACGCGAGGGAATCGGCGGCGAGTCCGGCCGCGGTCTTCATGTTGAGGACCAGCAGGACGACGACGGCACTCATCGCGATCCCTCCGAGCAGTGGGGCGGTGAAGGTCTTGAACCAGTGCCGGTCCTCGGGGTGGTTCTTGCGGAAGTAGCCGATCACGGCGAAGGAGCAGAGGGTCTGGACGATGAGGATCGCCATCGTGCCGAGGATCGCGAGCAGGGTGTAGAGGTGGATGTACGGGTCCTGGCCGGTGAGCCAGAAGCCGCCGACGACGGCGACGGCGATGGCGCTCTGCACGAGGGAGGCGGTGTGGGGGGAGCCGTGCCGGGCGTGGGTGCGGCCGAGCGCCGGGTGGAGGAAGCCTTCGCGGCCGATCGCGTAGAGGTAGCGGGCGGCGCACTGGTGGAAGGCCATGCCGCAGGCGAACGAGCCGGTCAGGAGCAGCCACTGGAAGGAGTCGACGGCCCAGGAGCCGATGAACTGCCGGGTGGGTGCGAAGAAGAGGTCCAGGGGGTTGGCCGACGTGGACAGCTCGACGGACTGGGAGAGGCCGTTGCCCGCGATCGTCATCCAGGAGACGAAGATGTAGAAGAGGCCGACGCCGACGACCGAGATCAGGGTGGCCTTCGGGATCACCCGCTTGGGGTCGCGGGACTCCTCGCCGTACATGGCGGTCGATTCGAAGCCGACCCAGGACCAGAAGGCGAAGAAGAGGCCGAGCCCGGCGGAGGTGCCGGTGAAGGCGTTCTTCGGGTTCACCGGTTCCAGCGGGATGCCGTCCGGGCCGCCGCCCGCGAGCAGCACGGCGATGGCGACGGCGAGGAGGACGGCCATCTCGCCGACCAGCATCACGCCGAGTGCCTTGGCGGTGAGGTTGATGTCGAAGTGTGCGAGGACGGCGGTGACGCACAGCATCACGGCCGCGTAGAGGATCCAGGGGAGGTCGGCTCCGAACTGGTCGTGCACCGTCGTCTTGGCGAAGTACGAGAAGACGCCGACGATCGAGGCCTCGAAGACGATGTAGGCCAGGACGGCGAGCATTCCCGCGGCCATGCCGGCGATCCGGCCCAGGCCGTGGGAGATGTATCCGTAGAAGGCGCCGGCCGCGGTGATCCGCTTGGCCATGGCCACGTATCCGACGGCGAAGACCGTCAGGACGAGGGTGGCGAAGAGATAGCCGGCCGGGGCCCCGATACCGTTGCCGAACCCGACTGCGATCGGCAGGTTCCCGGTCATCGCGGTGATCGGCGCGGCGGTCGCGACCGCCATGAACACCACCCCGACGAGACCGACCGAGTTCGCCTTGAGCCGCTGGACTTCACCGCTGGGACCGTGGGACATGGCCGTCCTCTCGACGCGTGCGGCGGGTAGCCGCTGGGAAGGCGGCCACTCTCTTACCGCAGGACCCACACCACAATCGACAGAAGGACTGGCAATTGACGTACAGGAACGACGGGTTGTCGGTGCGCCAGACGGGAAGACCGAATGCGTGACCGCCCCGTGATGTGCACGGAACCCGGCAGCGGCTAGGTCGTCGCAGACGGGGGCGGTGACGCCGGCCGCCCCGTCAGCCCACGGTGGCCAGTTGATCCGAGAGCTCGCGCACCACCGCGTCGTGCTGTTCGACCAGGTAGAAGTGGCCGCCGGGCAGGACCCGCAGCTGGAATCCGCAGGGCGCGACATCGCCCCAGGCATTCATCTCCCCCGCCGAGGTGGACGGGTCCGCGTCGCCGATCCAGGCGTGGACGGGGCAGGCGACCGGGGTGGCGGGGCGCAGACCGTAGGTGTCCGCGATGGTGAGGTCCGCCCGGAGCACCGGCAGGACGAACTCCTGGACGTCCGGGTCGTCCAGGAGGGCGGAGTCGGTACCGCCGAGCCTGCGCAGTTCGGCGATCAGCGCCGCGTCCTCCTCCCGGTAGCGCTCACGGGGAAGCAGCCGGTGCGGGGCCTCGCGGCTGGACACGTGGAGGGCGGCGGGCACAACGGCGTGCCGCTCCTCCAGACGCTGCACCACCTCGTAGGCCAGCGAAGCCCCCATGCTGTGGCCGAAGAGCGTCAGCGGTACGTCCGCGAACGGCAGCAGCGCCGCGGTGACCTGGTCGGCGAGCACCTCCATGGTGTCGATGAAGGGATCGGCCAGCCGCCCGGGCCGACCCGGGTACTGGGCCACCAGGACTTCCGTGTCGCTGCCGAACGAGCGACCCCAGGGGTGGAAGAAGCTCGCGGAGCCGCCCGCGTGCGGCAGAACCACCAGGCGGCGCCGGGGCGTTGCCGTCGTGGAGTACCTGCGGAACCACCTGGCGCTGTCCGTACCGATGGTCATGCTCGTGTGCACCTCGTCGTGGGGCTTGTCGGCTGTTCATGTTCACGCGCTCTGCTGCGCAAGGCGGCCGCGGGGACGTGGCGTTCCCGGTGATCGGGACCCGGGCGGCCGCCCCGACACGGCGCGGCCGTCGGGCCCGGCATGCCGGGGCCGGCCGCGGCCCGAGCGGCGGCCCCGCCGGCCGGCCCGCGCGGTGGAGCGGCGGGGCCCCTGGCTCCTCCGCGGGACCGCCTACGTGTCGTCCAGGCCGGCCAGGGTCGCCCGGACCGAGATGGGGAGGTCCAGGGCTATGACGAGGAAGCACTCCTTGTGCGCGATCACGGAGAGGTCCTGGAACTGGGCGAGGGGCACGTCCGCCACTCCGCGGACGGTCAGGGAGCCCGAGGTGAGGGAGTGGCGGCCGGGTTCGACGAGTTCCAGGTGGAGCGTGGCTTCGACATCGAGTTCGCGCGCGAGGTGGCCGCGCTCTTCGAGCTTGTGGGTGAGGCACTGCGCGTAGTCCATGGCCAGCGCGGCCGCCACGAGCTCCTCCGGGGTGCTCTCCCCGGCAGGCTCGGAGGTCCGGCTGTTCCATCGCATCTGCAGGGAGGCGCCCACCGAATCGAGGGAGACCGAACCCTCCCCGGCATCCTGCGGCCGGTCACCGAACAACGGGCCCCGCCATACGGCGCGGGCAGATCTGGTCGCCATCAACGCGTTCCCATCATGTCGGTTCGTGCGGCTGCTTCGGTGATCGCGCCGATGATCCGGGCGCAGACCTCGGGCGCGCGGTCGAAGACGTAGAAGTGGTCCCCGGGCCAGGTGCGGAAATCCGTGGTGCCGGCGTGGTCGGACCAGGCCCGCATCTCCTCGGCGCTGACCAGCGGATCGGAGTCCCCCCTCATGACGGAGAGCGGGGAGGTCAAGGGCGCGTGGCCCCCGTACCGGTATCCGTGGTTCACGATGAGGTCGTTGCGGAGCGCGGCGATCATGCGGTCCGCCAGGACGGAGTTGCTCCACAGCGCCTCGGGGGTGTTGCCCAGCCAGCGCATGTAGTCGACGTACTGGTCGCGCGTCCAGTCCTCGGGCCGGCCGTTCGCCGGTTCGTGCACGACGAGTTGGGGCGCCGGGCTCCCCGACACACCGACCCACAGCGGCTGGTGCCCCCGCTTCGCGAGTTCGTGGACGAGCTCGAAGGCGATCAGCGCTCCGAGGCAGTGGCCGAAGACCGCATAGGGTCCGGACAGTTCTCCGGCCAGGTCCTCGGCGAACGAGTCCACCGCGCTCTCGATGCTCGGGCAGACGGGCTGCTTGGGCGCGGTCGCCCGCGCCGGCAGCTCCGGGACCAGGATCCGCCAGCTCTCGGGGAGGTGGGGCAGAAGGGGTACGAAGCTCCCCGCCGATCCTCCCGCGTGATGCAGGAGGACCAAGGTCAGTTCAGCGGGTTCCACGGCGACGGTCGACCGGCCGCGGAGAACGCAGATGCTCAAGGTCTCGCCGCCTCACCCTCGTGCGGACTCTGCGCCGAGCGCAGTGTCGTAGGCGTCGACCAGGTCGCCGACCGTGCGCATCTCGACGATCGAGGTCTCTCCCTGGAAGGGGTCCACCCCGAGCTCCATCTCCATGCCGATGAGCAACTCGGCGAACATGAGCGAGGTGAGGCCGAGACCGACCAGGTCGCTCGTCAGGGAGATCGTGGGGATTTCCCCGCCCGCGTTCTGCAGCAGGCGAAGGATTTCCGCTTCGATCGACTCTTGTGCGTTCAGCATGTGAGACCTCCGTCAATGACCAGGGATTGCCCGGTAACGAATTCCGCCCGGGGAGAGCTGAGGTAGAGAACGGCATCGGCGATGTCGTCCGCCGCGGCGAGCCTGCCGAGGGGGGTCCGGCGCTCGATGCGTCCGCGGTACGCGGCGGGCATCTCCGCGGTCATCGCGCTGTCGAAGTAGCCGGGCACCACCGAGTTGACGCGGATTCCGTTGCCGCCGAGTTCACGGGCGAGGCTCCGGGTGAACCCGTCGAGGCCCGCCTTGGCCGCCGCGTAGACGGAGACGCCCCGGTAGCCGCGGATGGCGTTGATGGACGAGATGTTGACGATGTTCCCGCCGCCCTGACGGGTCATCAGTCGCGCGCAGGCCTGCGTGAGCATGATGGGCGCGACCAGGTTGGCGGTGATCTGTGCCTCGATAGCCTTCGGCGGCATGGTGAAGAGCAGTTCCTCGCGCACCAGGCCGGCGTTGTTGACGAGCAGGTCCAGCCTGCCGAACACGCGGTGGACGTTGCGGACGAAGGTCCGCGCCGTCGTGGGCTCGCCCAGGTCGACGGCCTCCCAGTAGAAGGAGTCCGGATGGGCCGCGCTCGATTCGGCGATGAACTCGGAGGCGGAGCGGCTGAACGTGGCGACACGCCAGCCGTCGGCGAGCAGGCGTTCGACCAGGACGCGTCCCAGCCCTCGGCTGCCGCCGCTGACGACGGCCACCCGCCCCTCGCCGACGCCCTTCTCCACTGCTGTGCTGAGATTGTCTGTCATGCGGGAGTACGCACCTTCTTGAACCGGTCGGAGTGCTGGTCGGCGTCGGAGACTTCCACGACGAGCGGCACTTTGTACGCTTCCAGCCGTCGGCCGCAGTACTCGCGGACCTGGCGGGCGACTTCGCGCGCGTCCGCGGGACTGACCAGTTTCACGGTGGCCTTCACCACCATTCCCGTCACGTGGCTGGGCCTGCCGGAGACCGTGGCCTCGGCGATGTTCGGGATTTCGAGCAGGACGCTCTCGACCTCGCTCGGGTAGACCTTCTCGCCGGCCACATTGATCAGTTCGGTGACGCGGCCGAGGATCCGTACGTAGTCGCCGTCGGTCTCCACGGCGTCTTGGGTGTTGAAGTAGCCGTCACCGTCGAACGGGGCGGGCGCGTTGAGGTAGCCGAGCATGGCCGTGTCGGAGCGCACCCAGAGGATGCCGTCGACGATCCGGTAGTCGAACCCCGCGCCGCCGAGCTTGACCCAGAGACTCCCGTCGCCCTTCGACTTGGTCGCCATGATGCCGAGCTCCGAGAGACCGTACGTCTGTTTGAACCGCACCGACGGCAGCGCCTGGTTGAGCAGCTCGAGCGTGCGCTGGGGCATGGGCTCGGTGCCGTAGGTGATCAGTTCCAGCGACGACAGGTCGTGCTGTTCGTGGGCGTGCGAGATGAGCAGCATGTTGAGGAACGTCGGCGTGGTGGGCAGGACCTCGACGCCGAAGGCGGCGATCGCAGAGCACACGGTGTCGGGCCTGCGGTCGGGGACCGTGACCAGGGTGCCGCCGTGGTGCAACGTGTGCAGCAGGGTGTTGATCCCGCCGATGTGGTCGATGCTGAGGAAGCCGAGGGTGCGCCGGGCCCGCGACGGCTGGCCGTACTGCGCGAGCATCGTGCCCAGGTCGAGCACGATCGCCTTGCTGCGCCCCGTGGTTCCCGAGCTGAACAGGACCAGGCCCGGCGTCCCGGCGTCCCGGAGGCGTCCGTGGAGTGCGTGCGTCGCCCGCAGGCCGGTCCGCTCGATGGCACGTCCCGCCCCGCCGGCCACCGTGATGGCCACTTCCACCTCGGCGGTCTCGTGGTATTCGGCGCGCTTGGCACCCGAGGACCGGGGCAGCGGGACGACGATCCCGCCCCGGTCGGCCAGTGCGACGAACGCGGCGCACACGTCGACATCACAGGCGCCCTCCAGGGCGACCACGTGGCCGGCGCCGACGTCGTGCTCGTCGAGGTAGGCCTGCCAGTCCCGAACGCGGTCCGCCAGCGCCGCGTACGTGTACCGGACTCCATCGACGACGAGGGCGTCACCGTCCCCGAAGGCACGGAATCGATCGATCAGTGAAGTCGTCACGGTTTCCTCGTTGTGTTCGTCATCAACTGTTGCCTTCTTCCAAAAGGGCATGGGCCGGCGAACCGTCGGCATCGCGTCGCGGGCGAGGACGAAGGGGTCGTCATCCAGGGCGGTTCGGGGGGCCCGGCACGGGGCGCCGGGCCGCCGGGCAGAAAGGCACGGTGCCGTCCGGCCCGGGGCCCCGGAGCCCCGGAGATCAGGCCGTCGCGGCAGCCAGTTCGCCGTCCGACTCGGCCTCGTCCGTGGTTGCGGCCTTCGCCGCGGGGCTGTCCTGCTCGTCCGGCAGGCTCCGGCGGAGCTTGAGGCCGGCCAGCGGGACGAGCAGGCTCCCGACCGCCAGCACCACGATCAGCGCTCTGCCGTGATCGACCTCGAGGAGAGCGGTCGTGAGCAGCGGGCCCAGGATCATCCCCCCGGAGATGACGAAGGAGAACAGGGCGTTGGTGCGCCCGCGGACCTCGTCGGTGACCAGTCCGTTGATGAGGGTGGCGACGATCGGGATCACGATGACCTCGGCGACCGAGAAGATCGCGACACCCGCGATGAGCGTCACCAGTGCGGCGGTCCCGGAGGTCAGGCCGGCGAAGAAGACGCACACCCAGCTGGCCGCCGAAAGGACGCCCGACGCCGAGATCAGCGTGCTCCTGCGCACGCCCTCCAGGCGCGGCATGAGCAGGAACTGGGCGAGGACGATCACCACGACGTTCGCGATGAAGGCCACCGAGATCCCGCGGGGCGTGACCGCGTCGTTGACCGTGACGTAGCCGGGGAGCGCCGACTGGAACTGGCTGAGGGAGACGGTCGCGCACAGCAGCATGCAGAACAGGGCCAGCGTGAGCGCGGGGATGCGAAGAACGGAGCGGTAGGACGGCGCGGGCGCGTCGGCGTCCGCCTCGGCCTTGTGGTGCTGCTTCTCCGCGGTCTTCGGCAGGAGGACCAGGAAGGCCACCGCGGTGATGACGAAGGAGAGCCCGTCGCCCAAGTAGAGCAGCTGGTAGCTGCGCAGGGTGCCCGAGGCCACGAGGCCGCCGACCAGGACTCCGAGTCCGACGAAGGCGTTGAAGAGCGTGAATTCGAGGCCGAAGGTCAGCGTGCGCTGCTCCTTCGGGACCACCGTGGCGAACATCGTCTTGGTGACC
Organism: Streptomyces sp. MB09-01; assembly: GCF_033794505.1. NCBI lineage: Bacteria > Bacillati > Actinomycetota > Actinomycetes > Kitasatosporales > Streptomycetaceae > Streptomyces > Streptomyces sp. MB09-01. The sequence goes on from NZ_JARAYQ010000016.1 coordinate 39,460, forward strand.
GTGCCCACGCCACCCATGCCGAGGCCGTACAGGGCCGAGACGGCCAGTGCGATCCACGGCCGGTCGGCGATGGCGTAGAGCCCGGTTCCGACACCGGCGATGATCATGACGATCGGCATCACGAGCCGGTAGCTGAGCTTGTCCAGCAGGTGGCCCCAGACCAGCCCGGATCCGAACGAGCAGAGGCCGGTGACGGCGATCGCGGCGGGGCCGATCCGGATGTCCAGGCCGCGGATGTCTCCGAAATACACCAGCAGGAAGGGCATGACCAGCCCCGCGCCGAAGGAGTTCACCGCGTTGGCGACCAGCAGCGCCTGGGCGCGGCGTGGCAGCAGCCCGATCACGCGGAGCGGATTTTGCTTGGTTGAAGACATGGGACGCATCTTTCGATTCGACGGGAGCTGCCGGTGCCCGGCGCCGGCAGCGTGGTTCAGGACTGGGCGGTGGCGGTGTCGATGCTGAGCCGCCAGATCGTCCTGCCGTCCTTGCGGTCGAAGCCGAACCGGGGAAGGGCCTCCGCGAGTTCGACCTGGCCCTTCTCCTCCACGATGGCGGTCACCGTGATGCGTTCGCGGTCCGCCCAGCGGGCCGCCGAGGCCAGCAGCGCGTCCGGCACGCCGTCGCCGGCGCACTCGGTGAGCGCCTGGGCGTCCACCAGGTTCACGGCGCCGTCCTGGACCGAGTCCGACGCGAGCCAGCCGACGGGGCGCCCGTCCTTGCGGCAGGCGAGCAGCAGGCCGTCGCCGTCTTTGAGGACGATCTGGCGAACCGTCTCCGGCTCCAGCCTCAGCTTCACGCCTCCGGGCAGCACGACCTGGGAGAAGGTCACCACCGCGAGGGCGACGAGCTCCTCGACGGCCGCGGCGTCGCTCCTGTCCACGTGCTCGACGGTCAGGTGGGCGGGAGCTTCGGCGGTCGGGGCGTCGGGCGTCCGCTTCCTCACGCCGTGCAGGCCGATCACCTCGAAGCCGTGCTTGCGCACCCAGGCGCCGGAGATCCCGTCCTCGTCGGCGGTGGCGGCGACCAGGCCGGTCTTGCCCTCGTCGCGGGCGAAGACACGGGCCTCGGCGAGCAGGCGCGAGGCAAGGCCGCGGCGTGCGGCCTCCGGGCGCACCACGATGTCCAGGAAGTGGTTGTCCTGGTCGTCGACGCCCTTCAGGCCGCCGCACTGGACGAACGCCAGCGTGTGGCCGTCCTCGCGGATCGCCCGGATCATCGGGTCGGTCCCGGGCGCGAAAGCCAGCTCGTGGCGCCGGCCGCTCGACAGGCGCGCCTCGATCACCCCGGCGATCAGGGCGCGGCCCTCGTCGTCGAGGTCGAGAGGCTCGGAAACGGGCGCGAGGTCCGCCGGGCCGAGGACGAAGCGCTCGATGTCCTCGTCACGGGAGACGTGCTGGAAGCCCGTCCGGGTCAGCACGCCCTGGGAGGGCGTGTTGGCGGCCATCGTGCGACCTACCACCTGGTCGACCCCCGGCTGCGAGAAGGCCCAGCGGACGAGCTCGGTCAGGGCCTCGGTCGCGTAGCCCGCGCCGCGGCAGGACTCCGCGAGGCCGAATCCGACTTCGACGGCACCGCCGCTCGGCGGCGCGTGGAAGCCCATCTCGCCGATGACCAGGCCGTCCGATGCGCGGACGAGCTGGTACATGCCGAACCCGGGCCTCATCTGGTCGGCGGTCCGGCGCCCGAAGCCCCCGGCGGCGAACTTGCTGCCGGGCAGCGGGTAGCCGGCTATCCAGTCGTCGGAGGTGGCGTTCTCGTCGAGCAGCACGGCCACCTGGGCGGGCGTCAGCTCCCGGAGGGTGAGGCGCTCCGTCGTGAGCGAGTTGGTCTGCGGTTCGAGGACCTCGCGCACCGACAGCGGCGTCAGGTCCGTCCACTCGCCCTCGATGTGGCTGAGGCACTCCTCCTTGCCGCCCTGGAAGCCGGTCGGCTTCCAGCCGTCGGGCAGCTCTCGCCCGACCGGCCAGGTCGAGTACTGGCCCTCGTCGTTGGTGACGACGTCATAGATCACTGTGCTGCTCCAAACGCATTCGGGTTGTCGAGGTGAGTGGCGAAGTCCCAGAGCCGCGACTTCGGGAAGAAACCTGTTTCGATGCCGTGGCCCAGAAGGGTGCGCAGCAGGGCCGCGTCGGGCTCGGGGCAGCGCAGATCACCCAGGGCGTCCGCCGTGGCCTGCGCGTCGTACTCGACCATGGTCGGCACGGGCTTGACGAACTGGGCCAGGAACGCATAGGCGTTGGCGTCGATGGCGTCGGCTCCCGGCCGTCCCAGCCACTCCCCCACCGCCTCCGGGGCTGCGGGGATCACGGCATAGCCGAGGTCGCGGAGGATCGCCACGAGGTCGGGCGAGGGGAGCCTCACCGGGTTGCAGATGTGGAAGGTACGGCCCGAGTGGGCCGGGTTCCGGGAGAGCTCCAGGATGGCGTCGGCCGCGAAATCGACGGGGGTCAGGTCCATGCCCCACCCCGGTGCCGAGGGGACGAGGCCACAGCTGAGGATCACCCGCAGGATCTGGTACATCATGTTCGCGCTCGGATCGGGAAGGAAGGTGCCGGTCCGGGTGTTGCCGACCAGCGTGCCCACGCGGTGCACCGTCGCGTCCAGCCCGTCGGCGATCGCCTTCCTGACGACGAGTTCGGCCTCGTACTTCGACCGGGCGTAGGGGCTGTCGAAGGCCTCGCCCCGGTCGAAGTCATCCTCCCGCAGGGTCACCAGGGGTCCGTCGCCGGGCGCGGGACCGACGGCGGCCAGCGTGGACATGTGGGCCATGCGCCAGCCGCGGGCCAGGGCCAGGTGGGCGAGCATGGCGGTCGGGACGATGTTGTTCGTGGAGTAGTGGTCATCGCGGCCGTAGTGGCGCACCTCGGCCGCCGCGTGGATGACCTCCCGGACGCCTTCGGTGGCAGCCGCCAGCTCTTCGGGGCTGATCGTGCCGAGGTCGCCCTCGATGATCCGTACTCGGCCCGGCAGTTCGGAAAGAACGTCCGGCACGTAGTACTCGACCACCTTCGCCAGCCGGACCATCGCCGGGACGTCCCCGCTCCGCCGCACCACGCACGCCACCGGACGGCCGGGCTCGCGCAGCAGCGCGGCCAGCACGTGCGCGCCCAGGAATCCCGTCGCACCGGTGAGGAGGACCTCACCGCCGTCGGCCGGCGTCGCCGTCGTGTGCCGGACCGGGCGCGCCACGGGCGCCGCCTCGACGTGCCCGGCCGTCTCCCGGACGGGGGCCACGGGCACCTCCGCGTCCAGTTCCGCCAGACGGGCGGCGAACTGCTCCACGGTCGGGTACGCGAAGAAGTCCTGGATGGTGGTGTCGGGGTAACGCTCCTGGATCTCGACCAGGCAGGCCAACACCTGCAGGGAGTGACCGCCGATCTCGAAGAAGTCGTCCTCGGCGCCCTTGACCTCGGCCTGCAGCGTTTCGGACCACAGGTCCGCGACATAGCGTTCGAGGTCGCTGAACGGCCGGTCGCCGCCTCTCGTCATGCTCACGCCTTCCGTCGTGCCGGCCTTCGCCGCGGACGTCTCGGATTCGGGCAGGGACGGCCGGATGCCGGGATCGGCCACCACGGCTTCCAGCAGCCGCGTGTAGTCGGCGCCCCACTGCCGGATCGTCACCTCGTCGAAGAGCGCCGGATCGTATTCCAGGTCCAGGTGCAGACCGCCGTCGGCAGTCGGGGTGACGTACAGGGTCAGGTCGAACTTGGCGCCGATGCCGGGCAGTTCCACCGGGCGGCTGGGCATGCCGTCGAAAGCGGGCAGGGGGAAGTCCACCGGCATCGCGAACATCACCGAGAACAGCGGGGTGCGGCCGGGGTGCCGCTTCGGATTCAGCTCGGCGACCAGTCTGTCGAACGGGAACGCCGAGTGCCGGATCCCGTCCAGTACCACCGCGCTCACGGTCTTCGCCAGGGAGGCGAACGAGTCGTCGTGGCCGAGCACCACCCTGAGCACCAGGGTGTTCAGCATCAGTCCGAAGGCCCGCTGCGACGCCTCCGTGGACCGGCTGGTGACCGGTGTCGCGATCGTCATGTCGTCGGCGCCGCTGTGGTGGCGCAGCAGGACCGCGTAGGCGGCCAGCATGGTGCTGAAGGGGGTGGCGTTCAGCTCGGCGGACAGGGCCCGGATCCGTGACGCCAGTTCGGGGTCCAGGTCGCAGCCCCAGATCGCGCCGGCGCCCGCCCGCACGTCGGGCCGGGGACGGTCGGTGGGAAGGGGCACCAGGTCCGGCGCACCCTCGAGCTGTTCCCGCCAGTAGGCGCTGCTCTGCGTCGTGTCGTTCTGCTCGGCCCGCTCCAGTTCGGCGAGGACGTCGTGGAACTGGTGCGCGTTGGCCCGGGCGGGCGTGTGGTCCCCCGCCCGTCGGCGGTGGTAGTCCGCCGCCAGGTCCTCGACCATGATGCCCATGGACGTCGCGTCGGTCACCGCGTGGTGCACCGTGATCACCATCAGGCTCCGCGCCGGGCCGAGGACCAGCGTGGCGCGCACGGGCGGCTCGGCGAAGCAGCGCAGGGGAGGTTCGCCCAGCTCGCGCACCCATTCCCGTACGTCGTCGTCCCCGGTCAGCGGGCGGAGCGTTCCCCGCTCAGATCCGAGGGCCGTGTCGAGGACGGAGAGCTCCACCCCCGGCTCGCCGAGGATCTCGGTCTCGAACTGTCCGCCCTTCTGGTGGAACACGGTGCGCAGACCGGAGTGACGGCGCTGGGCGTCGGTGAAGGCCCCGCCCATCGCGGCCGGATCCACCCGGCCGGCGATGTCCACCGCGAGCGTGACGTTGTGCTGGTTGGAATCGTCCTGCATCAGGTCCACGAACAGCATCCGCTGCTGGGCCAGGGACGGCGGGTACGAGGCCACCACCGTCGAGGCCACCACCGTCGAGGCCACCACCGTCGAGGCGGCGGCCGGAGGCGGGGGCGTGGAGGAGGGCTGTCCCGCGTGGTCGGGCAGCAACGCGAGCATTGCCGCGAAGGTCCCGGCGTCCAGCAGGTCTCCCAGTCCGGGTGCGGTGCCCAGTTCCGCTTCGAGCCGCTGCCGGAGCCGCAGCAGGGCCAGCGAGTCTCCGCCGGCCTCGACGAACGAGGCGCACTCGTCGGGGGTGACGGCCAGCAGGTCGGTCCAGATGCCTTCGAGCACGTCACGCGCAACGGGCCGGGGAGAGGTCGGCGCGACGGCCCGAGCCGGGCTCGTGCTCGTGCTCGGCTTCGGTGCCGGTCGCTCCGAGTGGACCCGCCGGTCGAATCCGTAGCCCGGCAGGTGGATCCTGCGCCCGGACGCGCCGCCGGTGAGGTCGGCGGGGACGCCCAGGCACCATGCCTGCGCCGCGGCTCCCGCCACGGCGACGGCCGCGTCGCGCTCACGGTCGAGCGTCGCAACCAGGGCCGGCGGGTCGGCCAGCTGCCCGGCGAGCTGGAGGAGCGTGGGGTGCGCGCCGATCTCCACGAGGACGGTCGGCGTTCCCGCGGTGCACGCCTGGGACAGGGCATTCCAGAACTCCACCGGCTGGAGCAGGTGCTCCCGCCAGTGCGCGGCGTCGGGCGCCGCGTCCATCGGGCCGGCGGCGCAGCTGATCCACGCGGCGGAGGTGGGCCCCGACCAGGTGATCGCGTCCGCTGCCCGGTGGAAGTCGTCCGCCATCGGGGCGAGGAGCGGGGAGTGGAACGCGTGCGAGACCGGCAGCCGGCGCGTCCGCACGCCCTCGCCGCCCAGCAGCTCCTCGATCCTCTCCAGGGACCGCCGGTCACCGCTCAGCACCAGGTCCCGGGGGCTGTTGACCGCGGCGATGGCGACCAGGGGTTCGTCAGCCGCCAGAGCGGCCACCCTTGCGGTGTCCCAGGCGGAACCGGGGCGGCACCGGACCGACAGCATGGTGCCGGGCTCCGTCTTCTCGACCATCAGCCTGCCGCGCTCGGCGACCAGCACGAGGGCGTCCTCCTCGGACACCCCTCCCGCGACGGCCGCGGCGGCGAACTCGCCCACGCTGTGCCCCAGGACCGCATCGGGACGGATGCCGTACCGAGCGAGCACGCGCACCAGACCGAACTGGACGGCGAGCAGCGCGGGGGCCGCGACGTCGGTGCGGCCGAGCTGAGCCGCCCTGCCCGCGTCGAACAGGCAGTCCAGGAGCGGATACGGCATCACACCGTCCAGCAGCGCGTGAGCCCGGTCGATCCACGCGCGGAACTCGGGGTAGGCGGCGTACGCGCCCGCGGCCATGCCGGTGTACTGGCCTCCCTGACCGGTGAAGGCGAAGACCGTACGGCACTCGCCTTCGGCGGCCACGCCCGTCCGGACGCCGGCCGAGGGGGCCTTCGGGTTCCGGAGCAGGGCCGCGGCGGATTCCGTGTCGTCGGCGATCACGGCGAGCCGGTGCTCGAACCTCTCCCGACCGTGGACGAGCGTGTGCGCCGCGTCCCCCAGGCCGGTCCCCCACCGGTCTTCCAGAAAGTCCGCGAGACCGGTCGAGGTGTGCGACAAGGCCGTTGCGCCCCGCGCGGAGAGGGGAAGGATGAAGGGCGGTGCAACCCTGTTCTGAACAGTCACTGATGGGTCCCCCCAGTCGGCTCGGTGAATTCCTCCACGAGCACGCAGGCATTGGTGCCGCCGATTCCGAACGAACTCACTCCGGCGAGCCGCGGTGTGTCCCCGGCCGGCCATTCCTCGTTCGCGGTCAGCAGGCGAAGGCTCCCGTTCTGCGTGAGTTCCTCGATCGGCCGGCCGGAATTGACCGTGCCCGGAAGGACCTTCTCCCCCAGCGCGTAGACCGCGGTGAGCAGGCCGGCGATACCGGCCGCCGTGTTGCAGTGGCCGATCGCGGACTTGACCGAGCTGACGGGCAGCGGAGCGGCCCGCTCCCCGACGACCTCGCCCAGCGCCGTCGCCTCCACCGCGTCTCCCAGCCGGGTGCCCGTGCCGTGGGTCTCGACGAATCCGAGGTGGCCGGCATCGCGGCCCGCGAACCGCAGCGCGTTCCGGAACACGCCCACCTGGCCGTCCGTTCCGGGCGCGGTGTAACCGGCCTTCCGGTTGCCGTCGTTGTTGATCGCCGAGCCGACGATCGTGGCGTGGATCGGATCCCCGTCACGGAGCGCGTCGGAGAGCCTCTTGAGCAGGACGACGCCGGCGCCGTCCCCGCCCACCGTTCCGGTGGCCCGGACGTCGAAGGGCCGGCACACGCCGTCGGTGGCGTAGATCATGCCCGGCTCGTAGACGTACCCGCCGTCCGCCGGGTCGGCGATCGACACCCCTCCTGCGAAGGCGTAGTCGCTGGCGCCGGACCGCAGGCTCGCGCAGGCCAGGTGAACGGCCACCAGGGAGGTCGAGCAGGCCGTGTCGACCATGACGCTCTCGCCCTCGAAATCGTGGCGGTAGGAGTACCGGGTGGCGGCGAAGGAGGGCCGGGAGGAGAAGGCCTGGGAGAGCCCTTCCGCGAGGGAGCCCTCGCCGAGCGGTTCCTGTGCCTCGGTCTCCGCGCAGCCCGCGTAGATGCTGGTGCGTCCCCGCAGCTGGTCCAACGTGACCGCGGCGTTCTCCATGGCCGCCCACAGGCATTCGTGGAGCAGCGCGTGCTGCGGGTCGGTCGCTCGCGCCTCGACCGGAGACAGCCGGAACAGCTCGGCGTCGAACGCGCGTGCCGTGTCGAGCAGGCCCCAGCGATCGATGCGCAGCCGGCCGTCGCCGAGCGCGACCGCCGGCGTGCCCGCGCCCGCGACGCAGTCGCGCGCGTCCCGCAGGTTGTCCCAGAAGGCGTACACGTCCGGCGCGAGGGCGAAGCGTCCGGCGACGCCGATGATGGCGATCGGCTCTTCGGCGGCGGCGGGTCCTGCGGCCGGGGCGGCATGGGCCCGTCCGTCCGGGCTCCCCAGCCGCGCCGCCTGGGCGCGGACGGTGGTGAACCTGAGCAGTTCGGCGACGCTCAGCTCCAGACCGGCGTGCCTCTTCAGCATGGCCTGCAGGCGCACCAGCAGCAGCGAATGGCCGCCGGCCTCGAAGAAGTTGACGTCGTCGTCCGGCGGGACCTCGCCGAGCACCTCGCACCACGCGGCGCGCACCGCGTCGAGGCCGCGCTGTGCGACCACCGTGCGGACGCCGGCCGGGCGTGCCCCGGACCGGCGGTGCGGAGCGGGCAGCCGGCGCCAGTCGACCTTGCCGTTGGCGTTGAGCGGGAGTTCGTCCAGTTCCGCCCAGGCGGTCGGCACGGCGAAGTCCGGGAGGACCGATCCCATCCGGGATCGCACGTCCTGCCAGGTGCCGCCCGACTGCATGACCAGGTAGGCCGCGATCTCCTTCTCGTCCCGGGGATTGCGCCAGGTCGTGACGTGGCAGGCGCGGACCGCGGGATCGGCGAGCAGAGCCGACCGGATCTCTCCGAGCTCGATGCGCTGACTGCGGATCTTGACCTGCTCGTCCATGCGCCCGACGAACTCGATCTCACCGCCGGGCAGGCGGCGGACCCGGTCGCCCGTTCGGTAGAGCCGGCGGCCCGGCCGGCCGCTGAACGGATCCGGCACGAAGGCCTCGGCCGTACGGCGCGGGTCGCCGAGATAGCCCCGGGCGAGGCCGACGCCGCCCAGCAGCAACTCGCCGGGGCATCCCACGGGAGCGAGGTCGAAGGTCCCCTCGTGGACGACGTACGCCTCCGTTCCCGGGACGCAGCGGCCGATCGAGAGCGTGCGGCTCCCGTCCTCCACCGCGTCGACCTTGGTGAACATGGACGTGAAGGAGTTCTCGGTCGGGCCGTAGCCGTGCAGCAGCACGCCGGGACCGCACCACTTCACGGCGCGCGCCACCTGCGGGACGGCGGCCGTGTCACCGCCGAAGACCATCACCCGGAGGTGTTGGAAGAGGTCGGGAGCCTCGGTGACGAGGTTGTGGAACAGGGGGGTGGTGACCATGAGCATGGTGACGCCGTGTTCCGCGATGGCGTCGCGCAGCTCGGCGGGTGAGAGCGCCAGCTCCCGGTCGAGGATCACGAGGCGTGCGCCGTGGGTCAGCGCACCCCAGATCTCGTAGGTCGCGCCGTCGAAGTTCAACGGGGACAAGTGGGCGATCCTGTCGTCCGGTTCGAGCCGGACGTAGCCGTCGCCCTGCATCAGCCGGGAGACGCCCAGGTGCGACAGCATCACGCCCTTGGGCCGTCCGGTCGATCCGGAGGTGTAGAGCACGTTGAGGAGCATGTCGGGGTGGAGCCCGACGGCGGGCGGGACGGCCGGCAGGCCGGAGGCTGCGGCTCTCACGTCGGCGACGGAATGCGCCGGGTGGCCGAGGCGCGAGAGGCGCTCCACGCCCTCGGGCGAGGTGAGGACCCGGCGGACGCCGGAGTCCCGGAGGATCGAGTGGAGCTTCTCGTCGGGGTACCCGGGCTCCAGCGGAAGGTACGCCTTGCCCGCCAGGGCGATGCCGAGGAACGCGACGACGGCGTCGATGCCCTCGGAGAGCAGGACCGCCACGAGTTCCTCGGACTCCTGGCCGGAACACGAGGCGTGGTGATCGTCCTGAAGGAGCCATCGGGCGACCTGAGCCGAGGCCGCGACCAGCTCACCGTAGGTCAGCGACTCCGTGCCGTGGATCACCGCGATGCGGTCCGGATCGGACGTCGCGGCGTCGACGACCATCTCCGGCGGCGTCCTGGTCGGGTGGGGGGCCCGGGCCCCGGCGCCGCCCGCGGTGGCGGCGACGGCGTCGGATTCCAGCAGGAGGGCGCCCATGCCCGTCGAGGGACTCGCCGCGGCGGCGAGGAGGAGGCCGAGGAGCTGGTCGAGCATCGCCCGGGCGGTCGACTGCCGGTAGATGCCGGCGTCGTAGTCCAGCGTCAGCGTGAGGCCGCCGTTGTCTTCGGCCACCATCAGGGCGACGTCGTGTTTCACGGCGCCCAGCCGCACATCGACCCGTGTGACGGTCGTACCGGAACACAGGCGTCTGACGTCGGGCTTGGTGCGGTGCGTGAATGTGGCCCGGAAGGTGGGGTACCGCTGTCCCCTCGCCGCGAGCTCCGCACGGAGGGTGCCGGTGTCCACGCCCGAATGCTCGAAGGACTCGATCACCTGGCCGCGGACGGCCATCAGGTGGTCGATCCACGGGGTCTCCGGGGCGAAGGACGATCTCACCGGGAGTACGCGTGCGACGAGGCCGACCGTGTCGTCACCGCCCGAACCGAACCTTCCGCTGAACGGGATGCCCAGGAGGCCTTCGGACTGGCCGCTCCACTGGTGGAGGACCGCGGTCCACGCCGCGAGGACCCCGATCGCCGGGGAGACGAGGGCGGACTCGAAGTGCGCCCTGAGGGCCGACACCGACTCGCCGGTGATCGAGGCCTCTTCGCATCCCGCGGACGAGGGCCGCACGCCCCGGACCAGGTCGGGCAGGGGCTCCAGCATCTCGGACGAATCGTGGAGGAGGCCGAGCCAGTAGGCGAGGTCCTCCGCCGGCTGCCCGCTCGGCTCCTCGCCGTCCTGCCGGCTCTCCTCCTCGGCCCCGCCCGACCGCGGCTCGATCGCCTGCTCGTAGAACGAGCAGAGGTCGTCCACGAGGAGATCGACCGAAGCGGCGTCGAGAACGATGTGGTGGCCCGTCATGACCAGCACGGCTCCACCGGGCTCCAGCAGGAGATCGGACCGCAGGAGGCCGGGCGTCGTCATGTCGAGGGGCCGGAGTCCCACCTGCTCGGCCCAGGCCGTCCTGCGCACGTCGTCGAGGTCCTCACCGGATCGGACGACCCTGAGGGAGGGCTCGACGCGCGCGGCGACGATCTGCTCCACCGCGCCGTCGTCGTCCGTCCGGAACGACGAACGCAGTGCCGGATGACGCTCGTACAGTCGCACGAGCGCCGCTCGTACGGCCGTTTCGTCGACCCGGCCCCGGAACGTCAGGCAGATGGGAACGTTGTAGCGGGGGGATTCCGGTTCCTGGCTGGCGGCCAGCCAGAGGTCGAGCTGCTCGGCTCCGGCGGTGACGACGTTGCTCATATCTGCGTGGTCCGGTCCGGGGTCGCCTGCCGGTAGGCGTCGTCGACGCTCTTCCACAGGAGCGGGAAGACGGACCGCTCGGACAGCCGCTCGAGCTCGTTCACGGGTTCACCGCGCAGACTGGTCGGGCCTTCTGCGGCGGCGGCCGCGGCCGCAGGAGTCGACTCGGCACGCGCCGCCGGGTGACCGCCCAGGTGCTGACGGACCAGACGCAGGTGAAGCTGGTTCCACTCCATGAGCTTGCAGTCGAGCGCGTGGAGTCCGGTCTGTACCGTCGAAAGCCCGCTCAGCCACGCGGCGGGTGCGGTGCCGCCCTCCCGCGCGAACTCCTCGATCAGGTCCTTGGAGGTCACGTCGTTCCGCTGCATGGCGGCTTCGAACGACTTCCACACCGCCCGGCAGACCCGGCGCAGGTTGCGTCCGCCCGGCGAGTCCAGGCCGCTCGTGTTGGCCGGAAGGTGGTCGCGCATGCGCAGGAAGCTGGCCTGGGGCAGGTGGTCCATCAGAATCCGGACGCACTGGACGGGCAGCTCCGCCAGTCCGTTCGTCCGGGCGATGAGCCGAGCGGCCAGCCCGAAGTCGTCGTTGTCGAGGGCCCCGGCCACGCGCCCCAGCTCGTGGTGCATCGAGCACCACACGTACTCGTTGACCAGGTGGACGATCTGGAACATCCGGTGATCGGAGTTGATCAGTTCGGCCTCGGGGACCAGCGCGGCCATCGCGAGGGTGATCCGGGTGTCCATCTCGTAGTTGCTGCCGCGGTCGTACTCGAAACGCAGGAGCGGGTTGGGCTCGCTGGGGTTGAGAACCGCCTTGGCCTCGCCGGGCCGGCCTTCTTCGATGCGTCGTGCCATTAGTACGTAGTCTCCTCAGCTCGGCGGAACAGCTTGTTGTCGATGACGGATCTCAAATAGGGGGTGCCCTCGGTGTAGCCCGTGCCGCTGACCGAACCGATCATGCGGACGGCCAACCGGTAGTGGGTCCGCTTCCAGCGCTGGTGGACGGCTTCGATCTGCGCCATCGCCCGGGTCAGGCGGGCTTCGACCTCTGCGTCGTGAGCACCGCTGGCGATCAGGGCGTCCGCGGCTCCGCGCACGGTGGTCATGCTCTGCAGGACGCGGCCGCGCACCTCGGGGACGGACTGGAAGGCTGGGGACTCCACGCGCGCCCGCGGGGGCGTACCGCACAGGGCTTCGAACGTCTTGTAGTTGACCGACTGGATGGCGCTGGCGCCCTCGGTGAACTTCCTGAAGAACTCGAACGACTCGCGCTGCATCGTGGCGAGCAGGGAGAAGAGCGGAAGCCCGTGACTCAGCACGCGGGCGATCGATGAAAGCAGCAGAAGAGCCTCTTCCGCTTCCCGGGCTTCGAGCCTGAGAATTGCCTCGGATGCCAGTCTCGCCAGGTGCTCGAATATCGACTCGAAGGACTGGAGCACTCGGATGAAGAGATATTCATCGTGAATGATGTAGACCGGCAGAAGGGTCTGCTCCAGCCTGGGAGTCATCCCGGGCGGCGCTCCTTCGAGTACGTCGACGAGCTGATCGTATCGCTCCCGGAGGGAGGATACCTTCGGCGTGATGGGTTTGGCGCTCAGCCGGTCCATTTCGGTTGCGACACGGAGCCCGTGTCGCAGCCTTTTTTCCACGGCTTCCCGGGCGGGCCGCATGCACGGCAGCTGGGAGCGATGTCCGAGGGCCGCCCCGCATTCGAATGCCAGAGCATCGTAGAGAAGGAACGCGATGCGGGTGGCGACCTCGTCCTCGAAATCTGGAAGTGGCCCTGCGTTCTGCGGCCGCAGCAGGTCAAGGGCCGTGTAGGTCGTGTAGTCGTAGGTCCCGTCGTGCTTGTCCAGCACCACGGACAGGAATCGACGCAGGTGTTCGCGGCTTGCGTCGTCGCCGACGATCTCGGATTGGCCGGCGCGAACCCGGACGAGCTCCTCGACGACGGGCGTCGCGAGAAAGTGCTTGCCGACGGATCTGATGTAGCGCACGACCCTGGAGGAGGGAAATTCGCCGGCCACCGGCGACTGCCGCCAAGAATCAAGCTCCATCAGCAAGAGTCCGGGGAGGCCGAGTTCTCCTTCGTCGAAATGCATAAAGAATCCCCCGTGCATGGTCTTGCAGCGACAAGAGTGTCAGGTGAGTTCCTGGGAAAATCCCCGGTGGGCGACGCGGGAGATGACACGCTCGTGAGCGGGGCATCGCACCATCAGTGCGGGGTTCCTTGATCAGTTCAACCTAACTATGTTGACCGAGATCGGCTCTGTCAACCTTTTTCTGAATTAATTCAGGAGCGGCAGGAATAAATTCCGATGCCGTTTCCTACGGCAGCGCAACGTGCAAGCCGATGGTCGGTGGACGTGGCGAATGCACGGCCAGGGCAGCCGCGTGCTCGTCGTCCACGGGCAGGTCGACGAGCCGCCACCCGGGGATCGGCGCCCCGGTGTCGTCCTGGGCGAGGTCTCGGCCCAGGCCGGTGCCGATGCCCTTGAGATACGCCTCCTTGCGCGCCCACACGCGGGCGAACGCGGCTCCTCGCTCGGCGAGCGGCACGGCCTCGACCGCGGCACGCTCCGCCGGGTGCAGGGCGCGGACCACGTCCGTGACCGTCGTGCCGCCCGGGATGCCTTCCACATCGACGCCGACCGTCAGCTCTGCGACGGCGACCAGCACCCGCTGCCCGCAGTGGGAGAGGGAGAACCGCGTCCGCGCGGAGGGCGCGGCCAGCACGGGCCGCCCGTGCGGCCCCGCGCAGACCGGGCAGGGATCGCGCCCGAACCGCACCTCGTACGGCTCGACGTCGAGCCGCGCCGCCAGGATCCGCCGCAGGGCGACATGCGCGAAGCCGTAGCGGACACGATCCTCGGAGCGCCGGAACGCCTTCATGCGCCGGCGTTCCTCCGCGTCGAGCACGGACAGGTCGAAGGCGTCGAGTTCCCGGGCCGCCGGCACACGCATCGACCAGATGCGGACCTGCTCGTCATGGTCACCGCCGTCGACGGGCCCGGGACCCTTCGCCCGGGTCAGGACCGGCCCGGTCACCGGGACCCGCCGGTGGTGTTCCCCGGACCGGCGTCCGCGAGAAGCCGATCCCTGGCGATCTTGCCGGTGGGGCCGACGGGGAAGGAGGGGACGTCGGTGAGACGGCTGGGCAGCATGTACGCGGGAAGGAGGCCGCCGAGAGCCGCCAGAACCTCGTCCGGTGTCACGGCCGGAGCACCGTCGGCCGCCGTCCGCTCCGGGATGTAGAACGCTGCCAACTCCCGCCCGTGCGCGGTCTCCGGGGCGAGGACGACAGCGGACTTGACCCCCGGACATCGGGTCAGCGCCGCTTGTACCTCGCCCAGTTCGATGCGGTATCCCCGGACCTTCACCTGGTCGTCGAGACGGCCGAGGAATTCGAGGTTCCCGTCCGGCAGCCAACGGGCCCGGTCGCCGGTGCGGTACATCCTGGCCTCGGCCCCGTCCGGGGCTCCCCCGGGAACGAACGGGTCCGGCAGGAAGCGCGCGGCCGTGAGCCGGGGAGCGCCTGCGTAGCCCAGGGCCACACAGGTGCCGGCGATGTAGAGGTCGCCGGGAACCCCGATCGGGCAGGGCTCCATCCCGGCATCGAGCACGTAGTACCGGGCGTTCTGCATGGGACGGCCGTACGGGACGCTCGGCCAGGCGGGGTCCACCTCCTCGACCGCGAAACGGTTCGACCAGACGGCGCACTCGGTCGCGCCGCCCAGCGCCACCACCTGCGCTCCGGGAAACGCGCTGCGGATCTCGTCCGGCAGGGTCACCGGGATCCAGTCACCGCTGAGCATGACGAGCCGCAGGTCGCCGCGTCCCTCCGGGTCACGGCATTCCAGGAACGGCATCACATGGGCCATCGCCGCGGGAGCGGAGTCCCAGATGGTGATCGGCTCCTGTTCGAGGAGGTCCACCAGGGCGTCCGGTTCCGTCAGTGCTCCGTCCGGAACCACCCGGACCGAGCCGCCCGCGGCCAGCACGCCGAACATGTCGTACACCGACAGGTCGAAGCAGAACGAGGTGACGAACAGCAGCCGGTCCGTGTCACCCACGTCGTGGACGCGGTTGATCCAGTCGATGAGGTTGACCACGGCCCGGTGGTCGACCATGACGCCCTTGGGCGCTCCCGTCGATCCGGAAGTGAAGATGACGTACGCGATGTCCTGCGGAGCGGGCTCGCTCGGTGCCGGCACGGTCGGGCGCCGGTCGACGTGCCATCCGGTCCAGGAACGCAGCGCGCGCAGTCCGTTGTCCTCGGGGATCCGGGCCGGGACGGTGATCACCACGTCGTAGCGCGCGGCCAGGTCGGCGGGCCACTGCGCCCCGTCACGGTCGAGCACCCGGACCACGGCCCCGGGGACGGCTCTGCCCACGGCCGCGAAGAACGACCGGGGCACGCTGAGACCGGCGTGCCCGCCCAGCTCGGGGTCGACGAGATCGGCGAGCACGACGGAACCGCCCGCGGCCAGCCTCGGCACCACGTCCGACAGGACGCGCACCAGGTAGTCCATGTCGGGGAAGAACTGGACGGTGCTCGCGAGCACCACGAGGTCCACCGGCTGGTCGAGGGCGGTCGCGGCCTCGTGGGCGAACAGCGTGGCGCCGGCGAGCGGGAAGCCCGCCCGGGCGGCCCGGTCCTGTACGGCCGCCACGGCGGAGGCGGCCGGGTCGACGGCGGTGTACCGCGCGGCGTGCGGCGCGAGGGCTTGCGTGATCAGCCCCGAACCGCAGCCGATCTCCAGGACCGCCCCTCCGGTGGGCAGCGCCTCCCGGGCCAGTCGTACGACATGGTCCCGGTAGGCCGCCACGTCGTCCGGGGTGTAGACGTCGCCGGAGGTGCCGATGTTGAAGCCGGCGGCCTGCAGGGGGTCCGGCAGCTCCGCCACGTAGTTCCAGAGGTCGCCGACCGCCTCCTCGTCGAACGAGTCCGCCCAGGTGTCCTCGGTCGTGAGGTCGTGCACCACGACGTGCCGCAGGGTGGGAACGTCCCAGCGGATCACTCCGACGGTGGGGAGCTGGTCGCGCGAGGTGAGCAGGGCGCTGACGCCGAGACCGGCGAGGAGCGACCGGATCCGGGACTGCGGCCACCGGATGTCCAGCGGCACGTAGGTGGCACCCGCTTTGAGCACGGCGAGGAGGCTGACCACGGCCTCCGCCGACCGGGTGGACAGCAGGCCGACGTGGGAGCCCCTGCCGATGCCCAGACTGCGCAGGTGGTTGGCCAACCGCTCGGCCCGCTGGTCGAGTTCGGCGTGCGTCAGGGTGCGGGTACCGGCGAGGAGGGCCGGGCGGTCGGGCACCCGGCGCGCCGCCTCGCGGAGGAGGGCGGGGAGGGTGGCCTCCCGGTCGAAGGGGCGAACGGTGTCGTTCCAGGCGGCCGGGGGCAGGTCCCGCTGCCCCACGGGGCTGGGCGCGGCTTCTTCGAGGGGGTTCATTCGGTGATGTCGCTTTCTGCGGGACAGGGAGGCGTGAACGGGGCGTCCAGTGCGCCGAGCAGCGCGTCGAGCCGCTCCCGCAGCGCTCGGGCCGTGGCGGCGGGGAAGGCCGCGGCGCGGAACTGCACCGTGCCCGCGACCGCGGCGTCGGTGGCGTGGGCCGGCCAGAGTTCCCAGGTGAGCTCGAAGCCGCCGTCGCCGGGCGGAGTCGGCGCGGGGCGCGAGAGCGCGGGCGGCAGGGTCAGGACGGCGTCGGCATCCGTCTGGTAGGCCAGGCAGACCTGTACGAGCGGCATCCGGTGACCGCGGTCCCCGCCGACCGCCGCGACGATGTCGTTGAACGGCAGCTCGTCGCGCAGGGCCCGCAGGAAGCGTTCCTGGAGCATCGGCACGAGCGAGAGCGGGTCCGTTCCCGGCTCGGTGTCGACGCGCACGGGGAGGGTGTTCACGCAGAACCCCACCGTGCGGTCGAGCCTGGGGTCCGACCTGCCCGCGACCGGTACGGCCACGCAGAACCGGCGCGCGCCGGTGATGTCGGACACCGCCTGCGCGAACACCGCCAGCAGCACGACGGCCGGGGTCGCGGCCACCGAGCGGGCGATGTCGCGTACTGCGGCGACGGGCCCGGCCGCGACGGGCGCCTCGATGACGCCCACGTCCTCGCCGGGGGCTGCCGTGCCCCCGGTGGCTGTGCCCGTCGCGGGCGGCGCGGTCCGCGGCACGTCCTGGACGCCGGCGAGTTCCTCGCGCCACGCCCGGTCGCGCCGCTCCCGTTCGGCGGGGTCGGCCACGGCCGCCTCCGCCCTGTGCCAGGACGCGTACCCGACGGCCTCCGCCGGCAGGACGGGGGCGGACCCGCGGGAGCGTGCCTCGTAGGCGGAGCGCAGGTCCTCGACGATGACCGGGAGGGACCAGCTGTCGACCGCGATGTGGTGCACGGCCAGCACGGCGGTGGCTCGTCCCGGCGCGTCCGGGTCGTGCAGCACGGTGAGCCGCAGCACGGGGCCCGTGGTGAGGTCCACCGGGGCGGCGGCGACCGCTCGGGCCCGCGCCGGCACGTCCGCCGCGGCGATCCGGACCTCGTCCAGCGGCGGAACGCCACCGGGCGGCAGGATCCGCTGGAACGGAACGCCGTCGTCGTCGTCGAAGTAGACCGTCCGGAGCGTCGGATGGCAGTCGATCACATCGCCCAGGGCGGCGCGCAGCGCCGGGAGGTCCAGCGGTCCTTCGATCGCGGTCGTGCGGTGGACCAGGTTCTGCGGGCATCCCGGGGCGAGCTGCTCGGTGAGCCAGATCCGGATCTGGCCCGCGGACAGCGGCGACTCCGCGGTCCCGTTCCCTTCCTCCTCGCTCGGCGCGGCATCGGCTGCCCGGGGCAGCCCGCTGATGCGCGCCGCGAGTTCCGAGACCCGCGGGGCCGACAGCACGTCGGCCGCCGTGACCCGGCGGCCCGTGCCGAGCGTGAGCCGGTGCGCGATCCGGACGGCGGCCAGGGAATCGCCGCCGGAGTGGATCAGGTGCGTGTCCGCCCATGCCCGCGGTGCGCCCAGGACGGCGGCGAACACGGCTGCCACCGCCTCCTCTTCCGGGCCCCGCGCGGGCGTCGAACCGCTCAGCGCGGTGGCCTGGCGGGCGGCGCGGCGTTCCAGCTCCGGGTAGTCGGTCTTGCCCGAGTTGTTGCGCGGGTACGCGTCGAGCCGGCCGATCCACCGCGGCGCCAGGGGCCCGGGCAGCAGCGAGGTCAGCCTCTCCCGCAGCGCCGCGACGTCCAGCCCCTCGGCGCCGGTGACCCAGGCGGCGAGCCCGACGGGCCGCTCCTGCGCATCGCGCAGCGGAACCACGGCGGCGTCGTGCACGCCGGGCTCGCGACGCAGCGCGGCCTCGGTCTCCGCCGGCTCGACGCGGACGCCCCGGATCTTGAGCTGGCGGTCTGCACGGCCGCGGTACCAGAGGACTCCGTCCTCGTCGAGGACCCCGAGGTCGCCGGTCCGGTAGAGCCGGACGCGGGTGCCCTCGGGCAGACCGGTGATCTCCGTCGGGAGCACCGACTCGACGAAGCGCTCGGCCGTCTGTCCCGGGTCGCCGAGGTACTCGCGGACGAGTCCGGGTCCGCCCAGTACGATCTCGCCGATCTCGCCCCGGTCCGCGACGCCTCCGTCCTCCCGGGTCACGATCACGAGGGTGCCGGGCACCGCCGTGCCGATGGGCACGTCGACGGCGTCCTTGAGGGCCGTCGCGTCGTGGACGCGCACCGCCGTGGCCAGGATGGTGCACTCGACCGGCCCGTATCCGTTGACCAGGTGAAGCGCCGGGTGGGCCGTCAGCAGCCGTCGCGCGTGTTCCGTCGACATCCGCTCGCCCCCGGACATCACCTGGGCGATGCCGTCGAAGCACTGCGGGGCCTCGTCCACGAGGGTGTTCAGGAGTGACGGCGTGATCGTGAGCGTGTTGACGCCATGGACCCGCACCGCGTCGCGTAGGGCGGCGGGCGTGAGCGGGCCGGGAGCGCCGTAGGCCACCGACCCGCCGCTCAGCAGCGGCGCCCACGTCTCCATGGAGGCCAGGTCCCAGGCCACCGAGGACGTGCGCAGGGTGACGGTACGCGGACCGAAGTGCCCGATCGCGGCCTGGCCGGAGAAGAGGTCCGGGAGGTCGTCGAACGGCGCGACGGGCTCGCAGGAATAGGGGGTGGGCGTGAAGAGCCGCAGGGTCGCCGCGTGCGGTGACACGGCCCCCTTGGGCTCTCCGGTGGAGCCGGAGGTGAAGAAGACACAGGCCGGCGAGTCCGCCGAGCCGGCGGCGGGGACCGGTTCTCCGCTCCGGTCCGGCGCGAGGGCCGCGACGTCGGCCGGGACGCGCACGCTCACCCGTCCGGTCGGCGCGAGCGCCACGCCGTCTGCGACGAGCAGGACGGGCGCGTCGCACCGGTCGACGATCTGCTGGAGCCGCCCGGCCGGCCAGTCCACGGGCAGCGCCGCGTATGCCGCACCGGTCTTGAGCACGGCCAGAAGTACAGCGGGCAGTGCCGGACCGGGCGGAACCAGCACCGGTACGAAGTCGCCCTCCCCGATGCCCCGTTCCAGCAACGCGCCGGCGAGCCGGTTCGCCGCCGCGTCCAGTTCTCCGTAGCTGACGGTCAGACCGTCCCCGTACCGCAGGGCGACCGCGTCGGGATGCAGCGCGGCAGCGACGGCGACACCTGCGTGGATCGTTGCGGAGGGCGGGATGTCCTTGGGGTGCGAGAGCACGGCGCTCGGCCGGCGGTTCGCCGTCATGCGCCGCTCCGTCCGCCGTCGGCGACGGGACCGCGCCCGGCCGGACGCGACGCGGCCTCCTCGCGGTCTTCGGTCCCGAGCGCGTAGTGGAGCAGTTCCGCCTCTTCGGCGGTCCGTCGGAAGCCGACCCGCTGCAGTACGGCCTGCGACGCGGTGTTGTCCTTCAGCGTGCGCGCGACGACGGTGGTGACGCCAGGCTGGTCCAGCGCCCAGCGCGTCAGCTCATGGAGCGCACCGCTCGCGTACCCGGCGCCGCGGCCGGATTCCACGAGGCCGAAGCCCACCTCGACGGTGCCTTCCTGCGGCGGGGTGTGGAAGCCGATGTCGCCGATCACCCGGCCGTCGGCGCACCGTACGACCTGGTACATGCCGAAGCCCCGAACGTGCTGGTCCGCGGTCCGCTTCCCGAATCCGCCGGCGGCGGCGAGCGTCCCGGCGAAGGGGTAGCCGGGTGCCCAGGCCTCGTCCGACGCGTCGTCCCGGAGCAGCGCGGCAACCTGGTCGGCAGTCAGCTCCCGCAGGACGAACCGCTCGGTCGCCAGGACGTTCGGCGCGGCCGCGGACAGGTCCCACAGGGAGCGGGGGCGCATGTCGGTCCAGACCTCCGCGATGTGGCCGAGGCAGTCCTCCTCGGTGCCGGAGAATCCGGTGGCCTGCCAGCCGGAGGGAACGCCCACGGCGTGCGGCCACAGCGCGTGCTGGCCTTCACCGTTGGCGACGACGAGATGGGACATGGGGGTGACTCCAGGAAGAATAGGGGCGGTTCGCTGTTCGGGACGACGGGCCGAAGGCACTGGTCACGCTGTCGCCCGCGGGCGAGCCCACCCGGTGGCTCGTGGCGCCCGTGACGTGCCCGGCCGGTCGTGCGACGGCGGGTTCCGACGGGCGGTGCCGCCGCGACCGCCGCGCGCGTCGCACGGCGCCGTAGTGGTCAGGCCGTCGTCGTCTCCGGACGACCGGTGGTGTTCTGCCCGGACACCTGGGCGTACACGGCGCCTGCCAACTGCTCCACGGTGCGGTGGTCGAAGATCAGCTGCATGGAGAGCCGCATGCCGACCGAACGGCCGAGCCGTGCCATGACCTTGGACGCGAGCAGGGAGTGCCCGCCTGTCTCGAAGAAGCTGTCGCTGTCGCTGAAGTCGGAACGACCGAGGACCTCGGTCCAGATGGTCCGTACGCGCTCGGTGAGTTCGCCCGGCGTCATGTCCGCCATGTCGGTCTGCATCGGTAGCTGCTTCTTTCTCGGCTCGTGCCGGGAGTCATCAGTCGGTGGGTACCGCCCGCGCTCTTCCGGAGCGGAGCGGGGAGGGGGAGACCGGCCGTGCGCTTCGGCTCCGCGGTGCGCTCCCGGCGCAGGCCGGGGCGGAAGCATCCGTCGGACGGGGTGGCGGGGACGTACCCCTCACGCCCCGGGGCCGGCTCGAACGGGCGCACAACGCCCTGCCGATGTGGCGGGTTCCGGCCACCGAAACCCGTGCCCGAGGTACTCCGCGGTGCGAAATGCGCGGAGGCCGTTCCCTGCCGCAAGAGGAGACGGACGTCTTGAAATCGCCCTCAGCTCATCCGGTCGGCGAAAGGATCGGTCCGCAGGGAATCCCTTAGTCCCAGGCCCAGTTCCCGGGGGCCGCCACCACTTGCGCTTCCTCGTGGGCCACCGCAACCGGTGCCGCGGTCTCGTCGGGGAGCGCACCGCTGGCGAAAAGGACCGGAAGGGCGACCAGAAGGGAGAGAACAGCTGCCCGGAATACTCGGTTCATGCGGTCGTGCACGGATACCCCTCAAGAAATGCATGCCGGAACCACACGGGTAAGTGTGGAAGGCACAAGAAAAAATGGGCAGTTCTGCGTGATCGTCCGACGCAGTGCGCCGCCCCCCGTCCTGACTGATATTGGTCGCAGCCACTACCCGGTGTCGACGGTTCCGGATGGCCCATGTAGGCCATGGCACCAACCGGTCAGTTTGAGCCAGATTCGCGGAGGAAAGCCTCCGCGGCCGCCGAGACACCCAGCAGCAGGTCGGCCCCGTACGAGGACACTTTCCAGCCCGCGGACCATTCACGGTCGAGCCAGGCGTCCCATGCTGCAGCGGCCAGTCGTTCGGCGGCCCCGAGGTCAGCGGCGACCACGAAGGTCATGGCCACGACCTGCGAGGACAGCGGGACCAGGCTCACGTGGGCGACCCCGGGCTGGGGGTCGCCGAGGAGTCGGTCCCCGATGTCGGCGCTACCCGCCAGGCCGGTGGTTCGAGCGCCGTTCGGCGACTGCAGGAACACCTTGATGGCATACACAGGGCATACCATAGCCAGCCTTTGAGCACATCAAATGATTCCTGATACGGCCACCTCGTGCCATGGCATGAGGTGGCCATGGGGGCAGCCCCGATTGCTCCGGGATGAACGCCGGCGCATTCTCGCCGATATCAAGGGACTTCGACCGGAACACCCGACGGACCGACGGGCCCGGCTTCGCGGGCGTCACGCCCGGCATGCACCCCTCATCGATATCACAGCGACGCAACGGCGAACAAGCGCCGCACGTCCCCAGGACCCCGCGACGAGGTCCTCACCCATTGCGGCGGGTTGTCAGAGCCACCCTCGCCGTGCGGCCTGCACGCCCGCCTGGAAACGGCTTTCGGCGTTCAGTGTCCTGAGCAGGTCCGACATCAGGCGCCGGACCGTGCGGATGGACACCCCGAGCTTCCGTGCGATGACTTCGTCGGTGTGACCGTCCTCGAGCATCCTGAGCAGCGCCAGTTCGCGCTCGCTGGGCCCGTCGCAGTGGGGTGCGCAGGCTTCTCCCAGCGGGGTGGCACGCTCCCACGTCAGGTCGAAGAGCTGGTTGAGCGCGGAGACGATGCTGGTGAGCCGGATGACGAACGCCCCCTGCTCGCTCGCGTCCGGCTTCACCGGGAGCACGGCCACGGAGCGGTCGCAGAGGATGAGGCGCATCGGCAGCGAGGGCATGGTGCGCGTCTGGCCTCCCTGCTCGGCGAACCAGGTGGCGTACTCGACCGTTGCCGGGTCCTTGCGCACGGTCTCCAGGTAGATGGTCTGCATCCGGACGCCCCGCGCCAGGTTCTGCACGTCGAGGGGGCGTGACGCGTCCAGGGCCCCTTGACTGAGCGCCGGCCCCGGCATGAACGCGCGCACTTCAGAGGCGGCTCCCTGGGCGAGCTGGGCCAGATGGGAGCGCACCGCGTCCAGGCCCACGAGGCGCTCGACGCCCGCCACGTCGTTCTGCACGCGCCGGGCGGTGTACTCGGACGTCAGAGCCGTGAGCATCGCCCGGTCCCGCGACAGCCTGGCGCGGCGTTCGTCCAGTTCGGCTTCGAGATCCTGCAGCAGCGGAAGGAGCCCGAGCTCCGGACTGGCCGGCACGAGCGCTTCGGCTCCGGAGGCAGAGCGAAGGAGCGAGAACCGGGTCAGCCGGTCCAGCGTGTCGCGGACCTCGGACTCCCCCATGCCGAGATTCTGCCCAATGTCCGCCATATCCCAGCCGGGGTGGACGAGAAGCGCTCGATAAACGTCGTGGTCTCGATTCTCAAGGCCGATGCTCTCCAGCACTTACCGCTCCCCCTGTGGTCGTACCGCAGCGGGAACGCATGCAGTTCCCGAAGCGCGAGGCACAGCATACCCGCCTCTATGTGGAGGTCAACACAGATAGGCGAGGGTGGTGCGACGACCTCACTGGAGGCGCCCAGGACATTCTGGACTTTGCCGCGAACAGCATTTCAAACACAGCGGCCGTGAGGGGGTTCGACTAACCGCCACCATTTTCTTGACACCTGGCGGTCCGGTCGGCGGCCGGAGCGTTCCGGCCGTGGCAAAGAGCTCGAGACCGGGGCGGTACGACCGCGTGCGGAGCGCCAGCACACTCCTTCCCCGAGCCCGAGAGGCCCTGCCGCACCATGTCACCAGCCCCACGGATCCTTCACCTCCCCACCGGCGGAGCGCCTCCGCCGGTCACGCTCCGGCGCCCGGCAGGATCCCGCACGCCCCGCCGAAGGAGAAACAACCTTCGGTCCCGCTCCCCGCGTTCACACATCCACCGAATACACGTAATGACGTGTCCAGAGACGGATCCACCACTCAATTCCGCAATGGACCTGGGAAAGGGGCGACCACTCGACCGGGCGACGGCCGCGAAGCCATGCAACTCGCGTCACGGGGAACCGTTCCGCATTCACTGATCCGCATGCATCCACACCCACCTGCATGAGGAGGCTGAATATCAGCGGGCCAGGAATTCGTCGAGGAGCTTGTCGACGTCGAGGAACTCCTCCCCCGCGCCGATGACGGCGTACGTCTGCTCCAGGAAGCCGGTGAGCGCAGGGGCTTCCACGAAGAGGACGGCGCTTTCTTCCCCCTCCACGCCGGGACGCCGCAAAGCCACGCGGAGCTCGTCGGCTCCGGCTGCCCTGTGGGGGCCGAAGGTGACGTCACCCTCGCCCACGGGGCGCTGGAGTCCCTCGGCGAGCATCTGCCGGTCGAAGTGCCAACGGGCCAGGGCTGTGGGGCCGTCCAAGAACGTGGCCTGGACCACGTACGGGTCCTCGGCGTCATACGAGAATCGGGCAAGGAGCGGCACGCAGCCCCTCACCGCGTCGAGGCGGACAGCGATCAGAGCAGACACACAGGACATGGGGACGGGCCTCCGGGATGGGCTGCACGGTTGCACGGTTGCACGCGTCTGCCCCGCTTCACCCTGGCCACACCGCCCGAGCGGGTGATCGGCCGGAAAGGCCGCACGGCCTGGAGGGTTCATCCCCTTCGGCGCTCAGCCCTCCACTCCCGTAGCGGTGTGCGAGGCACCGACGGGCTTGGACTCCGGGGATCCGCGCTGGCGCAGGTATACCGAGAGGATGGCCATGGCCGCCACGGCCAGCAGTTCGGACTGCCAGTTCTGCAGCGAGCGGTTCCAGAAGTCGGCGGATGCCAGATAGGCATCCCAGGAGACGGGGGGTTGGAGCCGGCGCAGCTGCTGCTCGTTGTAGGCGGCCGTACCGGCGATGGACTGTGCGAGCCAGGACAGGAGGAACAGCAGGGCCATCACGGTACCCAGGGAGCGTGAGTACAGCTTCTGCCGCCAGTCCTTCGTACGTGCCCAGCGGGGCGAGTCGGCTCGGGCGTGGTCACCGATGCGCTGCTCCCGGTCGGATTCCGGCCCTGCCTTGCGGAGTTCTTTGGATTCGGGTGAGCCGCGCTGCAGGAGCCAGACGGTGCCGAAGATGTAGAGGAAGAACTGCAGGAACTCCGACTGCCAGTTCTCGCTGACGTCCACAGCGAAGTCGGACGACATCAGGTACTCCCCGATGGTCAGCTGCTGCAGCCCGTCGACGGCGAGGTCCTCGTTGAAGCCGGCGTGCCCGGCGAGTGCCTGGCCTGCCAGGACGAGCAGGAACGCGCCCCCGAAAGCCAGGGTGAGGCTGTTGTCCCGCCAGAATCCGCCCTTGCGGTGCTCCTGCCTTCCACTCAACGGTCCAGGGCTCCGATCGCGATGAAGTAGCTCAGGCCGCCGAGGATCGTCACCAGACAGGCAGCGAACAGGAACCGCACGTCAGCCACCCTTCAGCGAGCACCGGTAGGGCTGTTCGCCCTGGGGTGCGCAGTCCGCGGCAACCACCTTCCAGCCGTCGTCGAACTGCGACAGGAACAGCGTGTCCTTCTGCAGGCGCAGCAGCGCCTGCCGCCCGTGGACCTGCGTGCCGCGCACCTGGCCGGCTACCGGCAATTCCTGCCCGGGCAGCGCCGGGCCGCACGGCTTCTCCTCGTTCTCCTCGAGCTGCTGCCGGGTCTGCGGTGCCAGCAGCCCGCACGCCCGCGCGTAGTCCGCATCGGCGAGGGCCTGCTCGAAGGCTTCTCCGGCCTGCCTGGCTCCTTCCAGCCGGGGCGCAGTCGCCCCGCATCCGCACAGCACCGCCGCCACCGAGATGGTGACCACCGCCTTCATCGCCCGCCCGTGGTGTGGCACGCCGCGCCGGGACCCGCGGGCGTCAGCGCCGGTCACCTGGCGGCGGCTCTCGGTGCGGTGAGCGGATCGCACGGGGCCCCGCAGCAGCACGATCGCTTCCACGTCCGTCTCCTCCACCTTGGGTGCGGGTCGAGGCGACCGGGCACCGATGCCACCATCCCTCCGCGGATGCCGGGGTCCCCTGCTTGCGGCGCCGGACACGCAGGAGACCCCCCGCCCGGATCAGCGTCGGGGGGGAGCCTCGGCAGGTCGGTTCAGATCCGTTGGGCGCGGTGGAGGAGGCTGTGGAGTCCATGGGGTCGCAGGGCGGCTCGGGCGGCGTTCGCGCCCGGGGCGCCGTGGACGCCGCCACCGGGGTGAGCGGCCGCGGAGGCGAGGTAGAGGCCCTTGACCGGGGTCTCGGGCCGGCCGGTGCCGGGGGTGGGGCGGAAGATCGCCTGCTGGTGCAGGGCGGTGGTGCCGTTGTTGATGGCGCCGTTGCGGAGGTTCTCGTCCATGCTCTGGAGGGTGGTGG